>NZ_JBVVAK010000209.1:0-11409 GCF_055792825.1 Microvirga sp. GN3 | reverse complement strand
GAGATGCTCGATCTGAATGCGGATGACCGTGGTGGTAACCGGATGCGTGAGCCTTGATCCTCACGGCTTCGGGTAGGTTGGAAGAAGCCGCCAAGCAGTCGGAGAGGTCTCGGCCTGTCCTGCCGCAGCGGTCTCACTGAGACCGAAGCATCTGTCAGCGGGTTTCGAGCAGTGCCAGCCGAGGACGTGGTGCCTGCCTTGGGCTGAAATGCCCTAAAGACAAGGCACCTCGTCGAGGCAGGTCGTGTAGCGGGGCGAGCGTTGCTCGAACCTGGTCGCCCATGGCCTCTTGATGCCTGCGGCTGTCAGGTGACAGTGCCGCGACCGAAGCGACTGTTGGCGGCATCCATCTCGGCCATGGCGGGGTCGCAGGCTGACTTCATGGTGCTAATCCTCAGGCAGGGCGCTAATCCCGTCCTCAGGGTAGAACGGCTGGATATGCAGCGTGTAGCGCTCGCCGACCTGCAGATCGACATCGTGGGCGTCGATATTGTTGAGGATCAGGGTGATCTCCTGCCCACCTTCGGCTCCGGTTCCCTCGAACTCGGCTTCGGTGCGGTGCTCGCCCTGAACCATGCGAACAAGCCACGCTAAGCGAGATTGATTGTAAAACAGCGTCAAATGAGATGCTGCCGGACTAAAATTCATCCTTTGTCCAAGTTACCGAGGTTTGTTGCACAAACCTTGCGCGCTCCCCTTATAGAAGCACTATTGACGGGCTTGGCGCTGCTGACCCTCAGTGAAACTTCCTCCATCCCCGAACTATGAACGTGGCATTCTACTTCGCGACTCGTGCCTCACCGCGCTTGTTCACATGCCAGATCACGACATGGTAGTGGGGCGTCTCCACGCCGGGATGGCCCTCGTTGAAATAGATTGATACATGGTCGTTCCGGCCTGCGAAGCCGGCCAGATCGAATTTCTTCCGGTTTCCGATATCCTCGACCGGGATCATATAGATGGTGCTCACCCGCCGTCCTCGCCGGTCATAGGCAAGGAAGGGGCCGGCCGGCAGCGTCTCGGGCCGGACGTAGAGAACGCCCAGCCCAGGCAGGAAGCGCGGGATCTTCACGAGATCGCTGACCCTCTTAAAGCCGCGGGGCGGGGGGCCTAGAGGGGTCTGCGCCTCAACCGCCGAAGCCGTCACGATCGCCAACAGGCTTGCCGCGGCTATCTGCTTCTTCATGGCCATCATCCCTCAGCCTCGGGGTGCCCGTACAACAGGGGCGTCTTCAGCGTTTTCCGCGCTGTTCGCGCCATTGCAGAAACTCTTCAAACAGACGCTCCGTTTCGCTGTTTCTCCCTTCCGACGCTGCCCTTCCAGGCGTGTCGGATCGCGGTACCGATCCTGTGGAAGCGGCACCTGCCTGTCGCGCCTGCCACGTCTGAAGCCAGCGCTCGGCGGGCCTGAACCGCCTCCAGTCCGGCAGGACAGCCGCGATGTTGACCTCCTGCCACCTGGGATGTCGCCGAGCAGCTTGGAATTCGGAGAGGCGGGAGAAGAAGGCCTCGACGAAATTGCCGAGCAGCTGGTAGCGGCCGCTCTTCTCCGGCCAGTTATAGGCAATCAGGACCGTCCCTACCGCGATGGTCTCGACTCTCTCGCCCGCTGGAATGAGTCTCGGATAGTCCTCGTGCTGCAGTGCGGCTGGCAGATAGAGCGTGGCCTGGGCCGGGAACGGAATTTGAACAAGACGAAATCCACCGTCGCGCGTGAGGCGCTCCACAACCGCGGCCGGCTTCGAGGCCAGGACAGCGGTTGCAGCGATCCTGCCCTGCCGCATCTCTTCGATGGCCTCGTCCAATCCCAGGTGGACTTCCGAAACCGCAACACCGAGCGTCCTGAAGAGATCGCGTGCGATGCCCTCGACGCTGCCGCCATAATCTCCGAAATTGACGGGTTTGGCGGCCAGATCCGAGACCTGCCGGATGTCCTCCCGCGCGATCAGGTGAAGCTCTTCGTTGAACAGCTTGGTGATGTAGACCAGCTTGCTTTTGAGATCTCCGAGCTCCTTGCTCGCCTGCAAGCGCGTGAGCAGGTGTTCCTGTGTGATCGTCATGTCGACGCCAGGAAGCGCGAGTACATCCTGGATGTCGTGGAGCCCGCCGCGGCCAACGATCGGAAGCACGCGCAAGGCCAGCTCTCCCTTCGGGCCCGTCTCCTGGCCGCTTGCGAGGACTCTCGCGATCTCATTGACCAGCGGCAGGGTGCCGCCTTCAGGGCTTCCTGCAACAATCCCGATTGTGTTCGGGTCCCGGGCTGGTGCGGCCTGTTTGACGGGTGGTGTCGAGGCTGGAGGTTGCGCCAGAACCGGCGATGGGATCAGCTCCGCTAAAAAGAGAAGCGTGGCAGCCACTCCGATCCCCCAGAATTGGGATAGACGATCAGGAACCATGGTGGCCTCCTGGTGTGGTGCCTCCAACCTGTATGGTTTTTGGGGATAATTTGGGGCGTGAGAACCAGAACAAGAGCACACGAGCCCATCAGGTGGCTAAACACGGGTTGGCGAGACAAAAGGGCTTCGGTTGCCGTTCACCAGCAGACCGAATTTTTATTTTGGAGTGCTGCCGCGCAAGCAAGCAATGTAGCCCTGCCGGTGCTGGGCCCCCTAGGCCTCCCTGGATGCAGCAGGCGGAGTGTCGGCAGAGGCCAAGTGGAAAGTGATCGCCGGAACAGGACGGTGAGGTGATGCCGCCAGCGACGCCGCTGATCCGGTGATCGGCAAACCTGTGAACGTCGTTAGTCCCTTCGCTTGGCGGAGCCATTATCCGGGACGATGCCTCCTCGGACTTAGCCGCCACCGCATGCTTCCGGCGTGAGGTGGCGGCTAGGCGCCCGAGAGGAAAACGCGGCGCCTCACGCCAGCAGCCAGTCGTCCAGCGAGCCAATCGGCAACGGCAACAACACGCCGTTGGCGACACCCAGTTCCGGGATGTAGCCGCCCGAGCCATTCACCTCGAAGTCCGTGCCTGCACCTGCGCCCGGCTCCAGCTCCAGGCCATGGATCTGGAACAGGCGGCCGACAAGCCGATCCTGGAGTTCCTCGAAGATGAAGGCGTCGTCAGCCTCGTTGAGATTGAAATCGTAGGTCTGGATGAAGGACAGGTTGCCGTTCACATCCGCGCGCGGGAAATCCTCGGACACCGCCTCCCGCGACACCTCGCCGGATGCCGTGGCGGCCAGCAGTCCCGGACCGTAGACCGGCCCGGCCTCCGAACCCTCGACAAAGCCGTCGAGATCCTGATCGAGTGCGATCGTCGGGATCAGCGATGGAGTATCGTCCTCGAAGCCGTGGATGTGCTGCGGATGCACCTCATTCGGCGTCAGTCCGCTCGCCCGGACGGCAATGGTCACATCCCCTTCCTCCTCATCGAAGTGGACGAGCGCGGCACCCAGAACGCCAGAATCATTCGCGGGCGTGAGCAGGGCGACAAAAGTGTCGGTTTGCTCGGCCGCCTCCAGGACCGCCTGCGACTCCGGGGCCGCCGGGCCGGTCCCCTCCGGGTTAAGCTGGTAAGGTCGCAACAGATCGAGCCCTTCCCCGACCAGGAACGTGAAGGCCTTGGCGAGAAGATCGGCCTTATCATCGTCAGGCGGCTCGGGCGTGGTCGGGGTGACGGTCCACACCTTTCCGGTGTTGGCTTGCGCCAGATCGAGCCCCGGCTCGTACACTCCGAAGTCCACGATGAACATGGTGCCATCCTGGAATTTTACGTCGATCGGCTTGTTGAAGCCGGTGGGCTCGAAAATCTCCTCGGGCGTGTCGCCTGTGTTGACGATGAAGTCGCTCACCTGCCCGGCGTCTGGATCGACCTGGACCACCTTATAGCCGACAAAGGCCTGCGCCCCGGTCACCGGCACGAAGGAACCCGTTTCCGCGACGAAGAGATTGCCCTCCGCACCAAAGTGAGCATTGGGCGAGAAGTCGAACTTGTTGGCCGACGAGTGGAGCTCAAACTGCGCCACCGCGGGTTCGACCTCGAGGCTGTTGCGGAAGTCCTCGTCCAGAACGAAACCCGGAGGGGGGATCGGCAGCTCGCCTTGCGCGAAGAGAGGATCGGTGACGGGCAGCACGGAGCCGTCTTTGGGATCATGGAAGAAATCCGGCCAGCCGAAAAACTCCGCTGTCCCGCCTGTCGTGAGGGTGAACAGGTCGTCGAAGTCGTTGGCGATCGGGCGCGACTCCACGACCCGCAGTTCGCCATCCAGCCGCGCCGATCGGATATCGGCCCCATTGTCGGTCGCGAACAGGTTGTCGGGATTGCTCGGGTCGAAGCCGATGCCAAAGGGATTGCGCAAGCCCCACGCCTCAAGCGTCAAGGTGGCGGTGGGGTCGTCAGCAGTGGGGTCGAACGAATAGATGGCGCCGTTGCCGGCAATCATGCCCTCCTGTGGCGTGTCCGGGGTGGCCGCTGGCACGACGGTGCCAGGCGCGATCGGCCCCGAGCCAAACGGCCTGAACGGGGCCGTGACCTGGTTCTCGGGATTGAGCCCGGGTACGGCAACAGGGGCATGGAATTCCGTGCCGTTCAGCACGACATCGTGGGCCGGGAAGTCATGAAAGTCGGGGAACTGCGTCAGCCAGCCGGTGACGAGTTCGTTGTCCGGTCCGACAACGCTCGAGTTGGTCGCGGTGCCTTGCGCAAAGTACGCACGGCCTGACTCATCGAACAGGATCTCCTCGGCATAGTGATCGCCGCTGGAATGCAGGTTGGTCAGCACGGTGGTGAAGGTGCCGGCCGGATCCGCCGGATCGAACTTTGAGATCGCACCGACCAGCCAGCCATTGGCGCCAGTCTGCCGGTGCGTGAGCCAGACCTCACCGTCATGGAAGGTGACATCGGTGATGGGGCCGGCCAGAACCCCTTCGGGAAGCTGGTCGCCCGCGAGCACGGGGGTCACCTGCCCGCCCGGATTGAGCTGCACGATCCGGGGGAGTGTGCCGGGAAGGGCTCCGGACTCACTGACCCAGACCTGCTCTTGGTCCTCTGAAAAAGCGATGGCGGTCGGAAAATTCAACCCGGTGGCGAGAGGCTTCAGGGAAAAGCCATCGGGGACGATTACGCTATCAGCATTGGAATGGTTTTGGTTGTTATTGGGCATGACTGCCTCCTCTGTGAGAAGAGACAGCCACGGCATCACCGTAGTAGGGCCAGACGGTGTCAGCCTGGCCGCGACAGCACGCTGTGCCTGTGGGGCAAAATAGTCGGAAACCTCTCGGTCCGTGCCCCTGTCTAATGGGCATGCCTGAGCAATCCGCATCCGAGTTGGCATTGTCCCGGCTTGTCGATGCCGAACTCGTGCGCCTCGCGTGCGAGGGAAGTGCGTCTGCGCGGCGCCTGATCGTGCGCCGCCACAACCAACGGCTCTATCGTGTCGCACGGGCGATCGTCCGGGACGACATTGAGGCCGAGGACGTGATGCAGGAGGCCTATCTGAGCGCGTTCCGACGTCTCGCGCAATTCCGTGCGGATGCGAGTCTTGCGACCTGGCTGACGCGCATTGTCGTGAACAAGGCAGTGGACCGTCGCCAACGAGCCAATATCCTGCTGCCCTTGGATGCCCTCGACAAAATCGGGCGGCCGGACGTTGCTGTCATGCCGCATCTCGCGGCCGAGGTCGATCCGGAGATGACCGCAGCCCGGAGCCAAATCCGACACCTGCTGGAGCGTGCGATCGACACCCTGCCCGAGCCGTTCCGCGTGGTGTTCGTGATGCGCATGGTCGAGTAGCTCGACACCAAGGAGACGGCGTCCGTGCTCGGCCTTCGCGAAGAGACGGTGAAGACGCGGCTCCATCGCGCCAAAGCACTCATGCGCGAGCAGCTTCAAGCAACGCTGGCCTCGGCCCTGACCGACACCTTTCCCTTCCAGGACCCCCGCTGCGCCGCCTTCACCGACGCGCTGCTGGCTCGGTTTCCCGCGGGGGGCGAACCGGCTGGCCGATCAGGTCAGCATTGCTGAAGCAACTTCCGGTTCTAAACGAGGGAGATGTGCCTGTTCGCCAGCTGTGAGGCAGTCTCATCACACGCGGCCTCGTTTTTGTTCGTAGTCCCGGAACGCCTTGACCGGGCCAGCGAGGACTTCTGCCGCGGTCTCGAACATGGCCTTGAGCTGCGGCTCGTCCGCTTTGTCGATGTCTGAGCGTCTCTGGGCAGTGCCTTTGCAGCCCATGATACTATCCACCATAAGGCTCGCGAGTATGCCCGCGGGCCGGTGCACGTCAACTCAGAAGGCTTCAACGATCGCATCTGCCGCACCATTTCGGGTGTGTTTCACCACATCAGCCCACAGCTGGCCGACCTTTACTTCAACGAGATCGGCTTTCGCTGGTCGCAGCGGGTCGTCACAGGCCAGGCCCCGCGCCGCAACCGCAGGGGACGGCCGGTGACCAAGATCCTGTGGGCGCGAATACCGCCTGCCCTGCAGCTCCCAGCGGTGTTTCGCGCCGCGGTAGGACGTGAAATGCGCCGAACGAAGGCTGGCGGGATCGACCTTCTCTCGAAAGTTGCTGTCTTTGGTTGATAATGCCGGCGCTCAATCAGGAGCAGATCTTGCGCTATCTCCTAACAAGACCTGCTCTGCTCGCCGCGCGGAGGCCACCGCGTACGGTCAGACGATCCTTGCTCCAACCGCCTGAGCATTGTGGATCAGGCTTTGCACGCGCCGGTGCCGTGCGGATTGCCAGAACACCGCTGCCACGCATGGGCATCCATGATCTTCCAAGAAGGACGCCAGGAGGGCGAGTTCCTCGGACATGCAAGCCTCTTCCGATGCCGCCTTCGCCAGAGAGGCAGCGTGTTCACGGGTGGTCAGGTGCGATCCGCATCCGTCGGGCATCGGCAGTCTCTGATTGTAAGGGATGACTGGCCCCAGGGGGATCCGCCCCAACCGATTACAATACGTCATTCAATGTCTTTGATATGGCGTCGGCGACGCGCTGGTGTTGTTAATCGCCATCGGACCTCGTTCTGGAGGGCTTGGCCTTCAAGTCCAGGGTTTTCGGGCTCTCAGGCTCTTCGGAGCTGGTCAGCGAGGCCGGCAGGATCGTCTTGGTGGCATTGGTGATCACGCCGGCGGCCGCATTGGCGGTTTCCTGCACCAAGTCTCGTGCGGCCGAGCCCGCTTCCGCACCAGCCCCGAGAGCGGCCTCGCCGGTCTCAGCGACCTGCCGCATGCTCGGGCGCTCCTTCACCAGGGCCGCGGCGGCGGCTCCTGCGGCGGCGATCAGCACATCGGCCAGGATCTCCCGCGTCTGCGGGTCGGCCAGAAGCGGATCGAGCCACCCGGACTTGCGCAGGGCCTTCGGCACCTTCACGCCGGCAATCGTCTTTGGGACCTTGGTTTTGCTCTTCGCCATTGCAGACCTCTTCGCGGTTGGCCCCGGAATCGGGCCGCTCAGAATATCCCAATCTTGGTGAGCGGCGCCCACTCGATGCAACCGGAAGCCTCGTATCCCTCACTTCCCTGCCGGCCTGTTGACCGCCATGCGCCTTTGGCGAGCCCAACGACCTGGCGCGGTTCCTGGCGCGGTTCTTGCTTGCCGGTCCCTGGGGCGTAGAAGGCCCAAGCCACCGATGCCCAGGAGCTCATCATGCCGACAGACAAACGAAGGACCAGAGCCGCGCCGCTGATCCGATGCCACCCGCTCACCGCCTCCCGGCTCGGGGCCGTGCCGCTGCGGCAGCCTGCGGATGCCCAGAAACTGGGCTCCGCGTGCATTCCGATCAGAGGCCATGACGGAAGCTGCTGGGCCTGGCCGATTGAACCTGGGTTTCTGGCCGCCATTGAACGGCGATGAGCCCGGATGACGCCCTGCCGTCACCGGGTCAGGTTCGTTCTCCACCGGTCTGAGAGTGCGATCCGCTTGGCTCGGGGATGCCGACCAGGCGCTTATCCCGGTTGACGATGGGCAGGCGCCGGACCTGGGGCGGCGGACTTGGTTCCCGACCATGTTGCGGGCTACGTCCCGGGTGTCATCCTCGAAGCAGTACTTGACCTCGGCCATCATCACCCCGCGGCGCACCGGCGTCTGTGGACCCTTGCCCTCCGCGACCGCCCGCACGGCGATGTCACGGTCCATGACCATGCCGACGGGCCGGTCGCCGTCGCCGACCGGGAGAATGCCGGCGTCAACATCCGCCATCATTCTGGCGGTCTCTTAAATGGACTGGTCCGGGGTGGCGATCTGGATATCCCGCGTCATCACTTCACTCACGCGCATCGCTGACCTCCTAGCCGAGCCTGTGACCGCCCCCACAGATGCGCGGCCCGAAAACGCGAGCGGCGAAGCTTCTGCACAAATCATGTGCATCTGCGGCTCCTGGTGCGTGCAGCAATTGTACGGATGCACTCAACGGCGATCCAGCGCCCCAGAGGCGGCCCGCAGTTCGTTTCAGGCCCCTCATGTCTCGGCGTGAACCACGAAGCGGCGAGCCTGTCGCTTTGCTCGGAACGGTCATTCTCCGGGCGGCATTGACTTGGTGGCTGTCACCTCCGATGGCCCATCTGCGGTGCGCAGCCACAACCAGGGAGCTGTGTCATGGCAAACAATGATCGTTGGAGGAATGCCCCGGAGCGGTATCGCTACCGCGACGACGACCGTGACCGGTGGCGTGACGAAGGAAGCCGCGAAGGCTTTGGCCGGGAAAACCGTGGCAGTGACTGGGGTTCCCGCGGTGGCGGTGGCGATTGGGGCTCTCGCGGCGACTGGATGGGCGACTTGGGCCGTGAGGATCAAGGCGGAGGCGGCTACGGGGCCGAGAGATACGGGGAAGCCTACCGCGGCGGGCGCGATTTCGGTCGTGGCGCTGGTGACTATGGCCGCGGCTCGGATTGGGGCCGCGGATCAGCTCGCGACTATGGCGGCAGAGGCTCGCAGCGGGAGTTCGGTGGCAATGACTACTCCCGTGGCTTCTATGGCGCCGACCAGGGCTATGGCGGCCGCCAGGACCGGGACTATGGCCAGCGCGGCGAGCGCGGGTTCTGGGAACGCGCGGGCGATGAGGTCTCGTCGTGGTTCGGCGATGAGGATGCCGAGCGGCGGCGGCGCATGGACGAGCAGCGCGGCGGCATGCATCGCGGCCGGGGTCCGAAAGGCTATACCCGCTCGGACGACCGGATCCGCGAGGACATGAACGATCGTCTCAGCGACGATCCCTTCGTCGATGCCACCGAAATCGAGGTGATCGTGTCGTCCTGCGAGGTGACGCTCTCGGGCACGGTCGACAGCCGCGAGGCCAAGCGGCGCGCCGAGGACATTGCGGAGCAGGTCTCGGGCGTCCGGCACGTGCAGAACAACCTGCGGGTTCAGCAGCAGACAGCCGGCATGACAGGCACCATCGGCACGAGTGGCATGAGTGGGACCACAACAGGTGGAACCACAATGGGCTCGATAGGAAGCACAACGGCCAGTGCGGGAACGACCGGCGTGAGTGGCCGCAAGGCCGGCACGACCGCGTGATCATCCAGCCGGAGAGGCCTCTTCGTCACTGGTTGGGCGCCTCTCCGGCAATGGTCGCGGTGTTTGTCTGACCAGAGCGGAGCCTCTATGGCCCGCGACTGGTCCGTTCGGCACCTGCGCCAAGGAGGCTGAACCATGCAGCCCGATGACCTGAGCTTCCGGGACCGGGCCGAGGCCGGGCGGCAGCTCGCCCAGCGGCTGATAACCTATGCCGCAGAGAGGCCGGTCGTCCTGGCGCTTCCCCGCGGCGGTGTGCCGGTGGCCTTTGAGGTCGCTCGGGCTCTGCGGGCGCCGCTCGACCTTATCTTCGTGCGCAAGATTGGGGCGCCTGGGCATGCCGAGTTCGGCTTGGGCGCAGTGGTGAACGGGACCCATCCGCAGGTTGTGCTCAACGAGGACGCCCTCAACCATCTCAACGTACCGCCGGGCTACATCGAGGAGGAAACCCAGCGGCAACTCCAAGAGATCGAACGGCGGCGCGAGCACTACCTCGCGGGCCGGCGGCCAGTCGACGTGGAAGGCCGCGTCGCCATCGTGGTGGATGACGGCATCGCCACGGGCAGCACCGTGCGGGCAGCCTTGAAAGGCCTGTCCCGCGCTCGGCCGGCCCGTCTCATCCTGGCCGTGCCGGTCGCGCCAAGAGACACCATCGAGCGGCTCAGAACAGAGGCGGACGAGGTGATCTGCCTGATGACGCCGGAGCCGTTCTACGCCGTCGGCGAACACTACGATGACTTCCGCCAGACTTCGGACCGGGAGGTGACCACGCTTCTGGACGAGGCCCAGCGTTGGAACAGGGAGGATGCGCCATGACCGTCACCAGTCTTCGTGACCTGTACATGGCCGAGCTCCAGGAAATCCGCAGCGTCGAGGAGCAGCTCGTTGAAACCCTGCCGAAGATGGCCGATGTGGCCGGCCATCCGGAACTCAAGCAGGGGATCCAAACCCACCTGGAGGAAACCCGCGCCCAGCAATCCCGCGTGGAGGAGATCCTGCGCCGGCACAAGGCCGAGCCGCGCGAGCACATCGACCAGGCCATGCAGGCGATGCTCCAAGAAGCTGAGAAATGGGCCAACATGGTCCAGGACCGTGATCTGCGCGATGCCGGCCTGATTGCCTCGGCGCAGCGGGTCGAGCACTACGAGATCGCGGTGTATGGCTCGCTTGCCGCCTGGGCCAAGCAGCTCGGATTGGACGAGGATCTGCAGGCGCTGCTGGCCATTCTGGAGGAGGAGAAGCGCACGGACGAGCGGCTGAGCCTGCTCGCCAAGCGCATGATCAACCCGGACGCGGCCGCAACCTGACGCGGGAGGAGGGAGCCATGCCATTCAGCATCACCAGTCCGGCCTTTCGGGACGGCGAGGTCATCCCAACTCGGCACACCCGTGACGGCGAGAATCTGTCGCCGCCGCTGGCGTGGCGAGATGCTCCGCCCGAAACCAAGAGCTTCGTGCTGATTGTCGAGGACCCCGACGCGCCGTCAGGCACGTTCCGGCACTGGGCGTTGTACAACATCCCGGCCGGCGAAGCCGGCCTGCCGGAGGGAGCGTCCGGGCACGGACGCGGCGGGGCAGGGGAGGGTGTGAACGGGTTCCGGAACGCCCGCTATGACGGCCCCCAGCCGCCGAAGGGGCATGGGCCGCATCACTACCATTTCCGGTTGGCCGCCCTTGATGTGCCGCGGCTCGACATGCCGGCGTCGGCGAAGGCCGAGGACATCTGGACCAAGGCGCAGCCTCACATCATTGCCGAGGCAGAGGTGGTCGGCGTGTATCAGCGGTAAGACTGATGAGGAGCTAGGTTGTTAAGCAGGTCATGGGGGGACTGCGTAAGCTTGTCACAGCCTGGCAGGTTGATGCCGCAGTGATCGGACGACATGTTTTCTTTATGGCTGGCGCTGAATTTAGACCACCCAATCCTATTGTTCTCGGCGATGCGGTCCGAGA
>NZ_JBVVAK010000208.1:0-11567 GCF_055792825.1 Microvirga sp. GN3 | reverse complement strand
TCTCGCTCCTGCTGCGATGGCTGGCAGCGATTTTATGTGCCCTTGTCCTGGTGCTGCTCGGATATGCTCCATCGCCGCAACGCGCGTGACTCAAGCCGATAGAATATTCTTCACGGACGACTAGCTATCATCATCGGCTTTCTGGCAGGTCCATCGATCCTCCTGATCCTGGCTCGGCGTCTGGCGGGAAAGAAACTTGTTCACCGGGTCTGGCGATGGGGTTTCCGGTGGATCTATGGGCTCATCCTGGCTGCGCCTGTCCTTGCGCTGATCTATGTCGCGCTGTTCGAAGGCATTGAAGGGGATGACGGGCCAGCATTCTTCGCTGGATTTGTTGGGGTGGTCGCCATTGCTGTGTCTAGTGCCATCACGCTTGTGACCTACAGACTGCTCACCCTTGAACCGGAAAGGTAATTTCCGATAAACCATTCATGGAATGGCATCGTTTCGGCATGCCGAACCAGGAGGAGTCAGCCGCATGAAGTGCCTGCGCATCTATGCCACTCCGGATGGCGAGTCGCATTTCGACGAAGTCGAACTGCCGACGACGAAGAGGCAGGTGCACCCCGATGCCGTTCCGTTCGACGTTACGGGCAACTATCCGGCGTCCCGCGTCCGCATCACCCACATCCCAGCGGGCATGCGCGAGGTTGCTTGGCATACGGTCCCGGAGCCGGTGCTGACGATCAGGCTGGATGGTTCGGTGGAATACGAGACGAGCGACGGAGAGGTGCGTCACGTTCAGGCGGGTAGCTTCGTGTTGGTGGAGGACACACACGGTAAGGGCCATCTGTCACGCCATTCTCCAGAGGCACAGACGGTCATCTGGATCTCACTACCGAACGGTCTCGAGTTACCGCCCGCATAGTCAGTTCGGGCACGCTGAAGGCGCCGCCACCGAAAAAGCCCCAGCCGAGAGGGTAAGGGCTCTCAGCCAGGGCTAGCTCCAAGCATTGGGGGCTATGGAGATTGTGCGGGCAGATACGCAACGCGCCCGGTACCTGCATGTTGATACGGTCAAGCTTAACGATTCGCGCACGTTAACTAAGCTTGGCCCCGGCGCTTATCCGGTTAGGAGAGATGCAGAGCGAAGTGCTTGTTCATCTCGAACATGCTCACCTTGTCCTTGCCGCCGAAGACGGCCCGAAGCTTCTCATCCGCCAGGATCTCGCGCTTGTTCGCAGGGTTCTGCAGATTGTGGGCCTTGATGTACTCCCAGACCTTGCTCACCACCTCAGTCCGCGGGAGCGGGGAGGATCCAACTACAGCCGCCAGTTCGTTCGACGGCTGCAGCGGCTTCGCCAGAGCGGGATTCGGCTTCTTGGCGGCTTTGGCTTCGGTCATTGTAAAACTCCTAAACTACGCCTCGCTGCCATTGGCAGGGGCAAAGGGGGCGGGACCATGTCGAGCAAGGGCTGAACACTTCCTTAATCCCGCTGTAGTCGTTCAAATGTCAGAATGAACGTTTCAACTGGAAAGCCCGATCATCAATATCCACGTCGTTTGGTCTGTGGCTTGGCCATCATCTGCCGCATTGCCTCCTCTGCCCGAGCCCGGGCCTCTGCATCGTTACTGAGGTTGCGGACCTCCGATGGTTCCTCCTCTTGATTGATACCGTTCTTGCGTGCGCGCCACTGCTTCGCCTGGGCGGCAGTGGCAGCGGCATTGGCCAGCTTCTCCAGCCGATCCAGCTGGGGCGTGCTGGGTTTCGCATTGGTTTCAGGTTGTTCGTCCTCTTGCTCGGGGCTCTTTTCCATCTCTTCGCTTCCTTAAGCTCGACGCCACTAGCTATGCTATGCCATTACGCGCTTCATTTCACGGGGAATAGGTTAACTCCGTCTTAACCATAAAGGTCCGAGGTAAGCCGATGCGAAAGATCCATCACGGCTTCATAGCAATCGGCATCCTCGCGGGCCCTGCCACTCTCATTCTTGCCCATGAGAAGCTCACCCGAACACCAGCCCAGGAAATCTTTGAATCGTTCAATCCGCCACCGGTCTTACGCCAGGCATACACGCAGTGCGCCGAGGCTCCGAAGCAGCAGCGGTCAACCCAGTGTGACCAGTATGTGAGCTTCTTCGAAGACTGCGCCGCTCGGAAGAACGAGTGTGGCCCACAATCCGTCTACGAGGTCCTCACGAAACTCATACTCTCAGCGCCGCCCAAGAGACCAAAACCAGAAAAAGTTGTTATCCCGACTGACGTCTAACCCAGCAAACGCCGACAATCCCGTTTCATTGGTGCGTACGATACCACTCAGATGACCTATTCTCGCGAAACCACCGCTATCTCTGAAATCACCGGGCCGCCGGTCAACACATGGTCTGAAGAATGGCAGCGCGACTGCGAGGCTCGGGCCGTCCTGAAATGTCGGAAGCGGAGCGGGATGCCTTCTTCAACGGCACGAAGGATGAGAACCGGAAGTCCATCGAGTGCGGGATCCTCTACCTTCGCGGAGAAAAGGCAGTCGAAGACTTGAGATCGCTGATGCAGCAGTTCATGGACGCCCGCGCAACCAAGCCTAAAGCATCGGACGATTAAACAGGCGCAGTTTCCCTTCCTGTAACCACCCATTAGGCGCGAGGTTGGCCGGAGACACTGGCAGCATGATGCACGACGACCAGGTTCAAATTGATGCTGATATCGTTCGTGGGCTGATTGGCGATCAGTTTCCAGAGTACCGCCATGAACCCATCAAGCGGCTTTGCACGACCGGCACTGTCAATGCCATCTTCAGGATTGGAACAGATGTCGCGACGAGGTTCCCTTTGCGCGTCATGGAGCCGGTCGCATGCGCCAAGATGCTTCGCAGGGAAGCGGCGGCCATGACCGAGTTCGCGAAGCATTCTCCGTTTGCGACTCCTCGACCGTTGGGATTTGGTCAAGCTAGCGCGATCTACCCTATGCCATGGGCGGTGCAGAGTTGGATAGAGGGCGATGTTGCAACGCCAAACGGGCTTGCGACTTCCACGACGTTTGCTCTCGATATTGCACACCTGATCGCGTCGTTACGTTCAGCGGACACTCAAGGTCGACACTTCGATGGACAGGAGAGGGGCGGCGACCTTCCCGATCACGATGCCTGGATGGAGGTCTGTTTCAAGAACAGCGAGACTCTCCTCGATGTTGCTCGCCTGCGTCGCATGTGGGCTCGGCTGCGGGAGCTGCCGCCATCCGGGCCGGACGTCATGTGCCATCAGGATCTTATTCCAGCGAACCTCCTCGTGCAGGGCGGACGTCTTGTGGGCGTGCTCGATGCTGGCAGTTTCGGGCCGGCCGACCCGGCGTTGGATCTTGTGGCTGCGTGGCATCTTCTTGATCGAGACCGGAGGGAGATTATGCGGAGCCATCTCGGATCGGGCGAAGTTGAGTGGAAGCGCGGCGCAGCATGGGCGTTCCAGCAGGCGATGGGATTGGTCTGGTACTACGAGCGCACCAATCCTGGCATGAGCACCCTTGGTCGAAGCACGCTTACCCACCTGCTCGACGATCTTGAGATCTGAACGGAATCTCCTCAAGCCACAGAGTGCTGGGACTATCTAGACGCTGCAGAACATGCGCCTGAGACGTCAAACAAAGGCGTAGTAAGCAACGCCTCCAGCGATCGTCAATCCCGCGAAGGAAAATGGGAACCACCGTGGGAAGGGGCTGTCGTGGCCGTCGAAGCTCATGCTGGTCTCCATCGATCAGGAATTCGTACCTCTGCCTCAAGACCAATCGTGGCGTTTTCGAGAAGGTTAGTCGGGGAACTTGCCCGGCCCGACATCAAGCCGACAAGCGCTGTTCCTCTTCCCAAGTGTTTACTTACTATCGCCTCAAGCCTACTTCCTGAAGTAGTCAAAGCGACGGCCGGTAATAAACTGAATGATGGGGCTAGTCTCAACAGCAGAATTCTGATATTGAAGCTGCCCCGCGGATTGTCCGCTTGGTTCACAGCCACAGCCAGAGGAGGCGTTCGATGTTTATGCGAATTTACACGTGCGAACGCGCCGCTCTCCTCGTCACGACTCTAGCTGCTGGTGGCTCCAATGAAACCAAACGTATTCCCACTGCCCTATGTAGGGTTCGCCTTCCGCTTTGAACTTGTTCGCATGCCGCGTAGGCCTGCGAACGATCACAAGCGGCCTATGGCAACAGCCGAACTCGATCAACTACAACGGCACGAACTTGTGCAGGCGCTGCGTCACGAATTCAGCCCGCATATGCTTCGTGATGTTGGTCTCGATCGCAGCCGTGCCAACTGATGTTTCGGCTGCGGTGCGGTCCAATGATCTCGTTCGGAACTGACGACGTGCGTCACGACACATTGGCGCGCCATAGGTTCATCTACATAGATCGTGCGATGCCGGAACACCTCGCACGTGCTCTGGTGGGAGGTCTGGTGCTCAGCCTTCTGCCGGGGCATTCCCGTTTATACACAGCTCATTGTTGAACCATCTACCCAGATGCAGTATTATTGCCAGGTAGGTGTTGCAACCGGCACCATACAAGCGCCCTGACAGTGAGCTCCGCACAGCTAACTCTGTCGGGGCATTTTCGTTTAAGCAGCGTAACCGCATTGGGGCCGTTGCTTCTTGCATAAGTGTGGCCTTACCTCCTCTTGGATCGCAGGCGCCTCGGTTGAGATTTCCAAGCCAGTGGCAGCAGGGCTCTGTTGCATTAACCTGTCAAGCCACAGGATGTAGTGGCGATCATAGGCGGAAAGCACACTACAGATTGTGCCTGGCCCAGTTAATGCAACGGAGCCACGCGGAGACCGAGGGGCAGGTGGAGCGCCTGGAGCAGGTGTTTGAGATGCTGGGCAAAGCGGCGCGCGGCAAACCCTGTGAGGCGATCCAGGGCATGGTCGAGGAGAGCCAAGGGGTCATCGAGGACTTCAAGGGCTCCGACGCGCTCGATGCCGGGCTTCTCGCGGCGGCCCAAGCCGTCGAGCATTACGAGATCTCGCGCTATGGCACGCTCCGAACTTGGGCAACCCAGCTTGGCCTGACCGAGGCCGCCCGGCTTCTCGAGCAAACGCTGCAAGAAGAAAAGCAAACCGATGCCGTGCTGACGCAGATCGCAGAAGCGGCGGTCAATCGGCAAGCGGCTTGATCGAAGCTGATCGGTTAAACCCCACCACGATCCAAGTTCAGGGCCTGGTCGAGCCGATGGCCCAGAGCAATGGCGATCTGGCACTGGGGCTTGGCTTCAAAGGTCGAGCGGACACGATGTGAACTCTTATCTCGACATCAGGTCCCCACCGTGATCTTGGTGCTGGCATGGCTGCGAATGGGGCGTCGCTCTGACCCTGATGGTCGATGCCCCACCGGCCCGTGTCTGCCACCACAGAGGGGTCGTGTGTCCCGTCAGGGAGACGCCACGTCATCAGAGGCTCCGAGTGCTGTCATTCAAGGGCTCAACAGCCCGCCAACAATCGCGGCACTGCCTGCGTCGAAAGCATCGGCACTCCTTGTAACCTGTAAAAAAGACATAGAAAGACATCGATGGCGCTCTCATAGATCTTCCTTCATTGAGCCACCGGCAAAGCTGGTGGGTCCTGCGACGGAGGAGATGCGTTGGATGGGCTTCTGGCTCGGCTGACCCCAATCGACTGGATTTTTCTTGGCGGTGTCGCCCTCGTCTCAGCTCTTATGGCTGCAGGCATTTACGGCATCCGGACAGAGATGCGGTCTCACGCCAAAATCCGGGCGCGATCAGTTCAGCTCAAGACCTCTCGGGAGCAACGGCTGCAATGGCGGCGATCCCTCCAATCAAAGGATCTGCTCGATCTGCTCGATGATATTGATACGCTTATCAGGCTTACTGATGCAAATGATGAGGCCATCAAACGGGACCACCGGGAAGGCGTGCGCTTGGCTTGGATGAGCCGGCGCATTCCACTGCGTACCGTTTTCCTTGGCAGCCTGCTGCTCGCTGGCGTTCTCTCTGCCATATTCATGGTGATCGCCCAGGGTCCATCGAATTCCATCCCCTGATCGGCGATCTGTATGGGCACAGTCTTGCTGGAGGCGAGGAGATTCAGGAGTTGAGATGACGGCGCCCTGGGACGAGCCACGAATGGAGCTGCTGACGCGCCTTTGGCTTGCTGGAGCGACGGCCCGCATAATTGCGGAGAAGCTTGGCGGCGGCATCACGCGCAATGCCGTGATCGGAAAAGCTCACCGTCTCGGGCTAACGGGCAAGCACGGCAGTAAGAATCTCAAGCACGCTCGGGCATTCCGTCCCCGAGGGAGTGATCAGCACCTCCAGCGCAAGCCCAAGCCAAAGAACCGTGCACGTTGATGATAGGAGCAAAATGTTTCGAAACGAGCGGTGGGAACGCCAAGCGTCGTGATGCTGGGTGCCGTGTTGCCGAGTGCTATAGCGGACGCTGAATCGACGAGGCGGCTTCCGGCCCGGGAGATTTCAATGAAGCGATCCGATAAAGTCATCATCAGCTGCGCGATCACCGGATCCATCCATACTCCGAGCATGTCACCCTATCTACCGGTCACGCCGCAGCAGATCGTCGAGAGCGCCATCGACGCGGCGGAGGCCGGTGCTGCGATTCTTCACCTGCATGCCCGGGATCCGCAGACCGGCCGCCCGACGCAGAGCCCTGAGGTGTTCAGGCAGTTCCTGCCGGCCATCAAGGAGGGCTGCACTGCCATCGTGAACATCACCACTGGCGGAGGGCTCGGGATGTCACTCGATGAGCGTCTCGCCGCGGCCAAATGGGCGCAGCCCGAGATCGCCTCGATGAACATGGGGTCGTTTAACTTCAACATCTCGGGTGCCGGCGGGCGCATCGCATCATTCAAGAACGATTGGGAAAAGCCTTATCTGGAGATGACGAAGGACTTCATCCTGTCCAATACATTCGCGCAAATCGAGCGGGGAATGACCGAGCTTGGCGCCCTTGGCACCCGCTTCGAGTTCGAGTGCTACGACGTTGGCCATCTCTACAATCTCGCCCATTTCGCCGATCGTGGGCTCGTGCAGCCACCCTTCTTCGTGCAGGCGATCTTCGGGTTCCTCGGCGGCATTGGGCCTGAGCCCGAAAACCTCATGCACATGAAGGCGACCGCCGACCGCCTTTTCGGGTGCGACTACTATCTCTCCATCCTCGCCGCCGGCCGCCACCAGCTGCCGTTCGTGACCATGGGTGCCATCCTCGGCGGTCACGCGCGCGTGGGCCTGGAGGACAATCTCTATCTGGGCAAGGGCGAGCTCGCGCCATCCAATGCCGACCAGGTCCGCAAGATCCGCCGCATCCTGGAAGAGCTCTCCCTCACAATCGCCACTCCGCACGATGCGCGCAGCATGCTCCAAACAAAAGGACCGGACTACACGGCGTTCTGAGCGAAGCGGCTGAGCCGTGCGGCCAACGGGCTACGCAGAAGAGCCGGCGGCCATACAGGCCCCCAGGCACTTCGCCGGCAATGCAAGGTGCGAGGTTGTTGCCTGCCTTTTCAATCGTTCCCATGCGTGCCTAAGATGGATGTCCTAAACAGGGAGGAAGCAATGAAGACCCGTTACGTTCTCAGCGCTCTGGTCGCTATGGCCATGACAGGGGCGGCGCAGGCGCAAACCTCTGTCAAGTTGGGCGTCCTGAATGACCGGTCCGGGGTCTACTCGGACCTGACCGGCGAAGGATCGGTGATCGCGGCTCGTATGGCCGCTGAGGACTTCAAGGCCTCCGAGAAGGGCATCAAGGTCGACATCGTCGCGGCAGACCATCAGAACAAGCCCGACATCGGTGCCAGCATCGCCCGGCAATGGTACGATCAGGAGGGCGTCGACGTCATTCTCGACGTCCCGACCTCGTCCGTGGCGCTCGCCGTGAACGGCATTACCCGGGAGAAGAACAAGATCCTGATCAATTCCGGCGGCGGCACCTCGGACCTGACTGGATCCCAGTGCTCGCCGAACACCGTTCACTGGACCTATGACACCTGGGCACTCGCGAACGGCACCGGTGGTGCAATGGTCAAGCGCGGTGGGGACACCTGGTTCTTCGTCACGGCAGATTATGCATTCGGCCACGCCCTTGAGCGTGACACGGCGGCATTGGTCACAAAGGCCGGCGGCAAGATTGTCGGCACGGTGCGCCATCCCTTTCCGGGCCAAGACTTCGCATCGTTCCTGCTGCAGGCGCAGTCATCGGGAGCCAAGGTGATCGGTCTTGCGAATGCGGGCGGTGATTTCACCAACACAATGAAGCAGGCGGCGGAATTCGGGATCGTCCAGGGCGGCCAGAGCCTTGCAGGTCTCCTCGTCTTCATCACCGATGTTCATTCGCTCGGTCTTCAGGTGGCTCAGGGCCTGGTCATGACCGAGGCCTTCTACTGGGACCAGAATGACCAAACCCGGGCCTGGTCGAAGCGCTTCGCCGAGAGGAACGGCGGCAAGATGCCGACTATGGTCCATGCGGGCGTCTACGCCGGCGCGCTTCATTACCTCAAGGCTGTCGAAGCCCTGAAGGGCAAGGACGCAGCGAAGGTCATGGCCAAGATGAAGGAGATGCCGACCGACGATCCGCTGTTTGGCAAGGGCATAATCCGTCAGGATGGTCGCAAGATCCACGATATGTACCTGTTCGAGGTCAAGAAGCCGAGCGAATCCAACGGCGCTTGGGACCTATACAAGCAACTCGCCACGATCCCTGCCGATCAGGCCTTCCGGCCCCTGAACGAAGGTGGCTGCCCGCTCGTGAAAGGCTGATCGCAGCAGTTGCGGACGGGGCTGGGTAAACCTAGTCCTGTCCGCTGGCGAACCGATCCATGATCGTTCGTCACGACCAGAGACCGCTTCGGCAATGGAAAGAGGCAGCAATGGATTTAGAAATTCAGGGTTTGCGCGTTCTCGTGACCGCGGGCGCCGGCGGCATCGGCCTGGAGATTGCCAGAAGCTTCGTTCGTGAGGGCGCAAAGGTGCACATCTGTGACCTTGATGATGCGGCGCTCGCCTCTCTGGCGACAAGCGATCCGGACGTCACCCGATCCCGGACCGACGTTGCGAACCGGGCCGACGTGACCCGCCTCTTCGAGGAGGCCCTTCATGCTCTCGGCGGGCTGGATTTACTTGTGAACAATGCCGGGATCGCGGGACCGACGGCGCGGGTGGATGAAGTCGATCCCGAGGACTGGGACCGAACGCTTCAGGTCAACATCACAGGGCATTTCAACTGCGCCCGTCTGGCTGTCCGGCACCTGCGCGAGAGCGCCAACGCCTCCATTATCAATCTCTCGTCCGCGGCAGGACGTTTCGGTTTTCCCCTGCGCTCGCCCTACTCGGCATCGAAATGGGCGGTGGTGGGGTTCACGAAGACCCTTGCCATGGAGCTGGGGCCGCTCGGGATCCGGGTCAACGCCATCCTTCCGGGCGTTGTAGAAGGGGATCGGATCCGCCGCGTGATCGGGAGCAAGGCTCAGGCACGCGGCATCAGCTATGACGAGATGCAGGACGAATTCCTCAGACATGTCTCCCTGCGCACCGCAGTGACGCCGCAGCAGATTGCCGATCAGATCGTGTTCCTATGCTCGCCTCGTGGACGAACGATCTCGGGTCAGGCGATCTCAATTGATGGCGATACCCAGTCCCTCGCATAACCTTCACTGGACTGCCATCGAGCTCGTGCAGAACTCCTATGATGCCAAGACGGACCGGAAGAGCTGCGCCGTATCTGCCGGCATCGGAGCATACATCTGTCGCCAGGCTAATCTAAGCGGGAGCGGGCCGACAAAGTCTGTCCGATGTAATTTCCATGAATGACCGGTGAGCGGCTGTAGCTTTCGTCCTCTCACCCTGAGCCTTCGGCATTCGACAGGTCTTCATCAGCATCAGGTGTCGGGCTGATCCGCTCGCGCAGGACCGCATCCATCGACGCGCTCGCCCTTGTTCTCACGAAGCTCACGCTTGGTTCGTCGAAGCTGCTTGGCGACCTTCATGAGCGCGGCATTGAAGGCCAAGTAAATATCCTTGTCCTTGCCCTCGGCGCTCTTCATCGGAAGCCCTCCATCTGCATGTTCACGCTACAGCGGTAGGTGATCCCCTCCTTGGTAAAGTGAGCCGACGCAGTGTTGAGCCTTCCGAAGTATTTGCTGGCTACTCGTACGATGTTACCGCGAGCATAATCAGGCAGCCCGTCACCCAGGTGGATGTTCGAGGGTACTGTCAGGTTGGTAACAGCTCGGGGCCTGTGGCAGGGCCCCAGACATGAGCACGATCTCCAACCTCTTCGCGGCTTCCGCTTCCCGGCTGACATCATCAATCAGGCGGTCTGGTTGTATCACTGCTTCAGCCTCAGCCTGCGCGAAGTCGAACTGATCCTCGCGGCGCGAGGCATCGTGGTCAGCTACGAGACCATCCGCGAATGGGGCCTGCGCTTCGGACGGATTTACGCCAAGACCCTCAAGCGGCGGCGGCCGAAACCCGGTGACAAGTAGTTCCTGGACGAAGTGTTTGTCCGCATCCGAGGCAAACTGCACTACCTCTGGCGAGCCGTTGATCAGCATGGCAACGTGCTCGATGTGTTGGTCCAGAGCCGCTGCAACAAGAAAGCGGTCAAGCGCTTCTTTCGCAAGCTGCTGAAGGGTTTGTGCTACACGCCCAGAGTCATCGCGACGGATAAACTCGGATCCTATGGCGCCGCTAACCGCGAGATCCTGGAGGGTGTTGAACATCGCCAGAGCCGATACCTGAACAACCGTTGTGAGGTCCCACACCAACCCACCCGATGGCGGGAGCGCTACATGAGGCGATTCAAATCAGCCCGGCATGCCCAGCAGTTTCTCTCAACCCATAGCCCGATCCACAACCACTTCCAGCTCCGCCGTCATCGCCTGTCTGCCAATGAGTACCGGAATGCGCGTGAGCACGCCTTCGCCACTTGGCGCAATGCGACCGGTGCTGCCCTCGTATAATCGCTTGGACCGACCTGACGGCTCCGCCCGCACCAGCTTTGTCCATTAGCCATCAACTTGACAGTACCCTCGGCCAGCGTCAGCGGATCGGAGAGTTGCTCGACGGCGATGCCGGTCAAGGCAGCCCGGTCCAAGCGGTCTGCGATGTCGGTGAGATCTGTGCGAGCGTCGATGGTATTCATGCTCATGCGTCCTGCCCCTCTCCATGAGTGAGGCTTACCGAGCCGACACCGGAGATGTGGGCTTCGATGAAGTCGCCGGTCCAAAGGGGACCATCGGCCCGAGCGCGCCGGAGAGGGCGATCTCGCCGGCGCGCAGGGGGCATCCTTGCCGTAGCATCTCCCGAGCGGCCCAACGAAGTGAGTGGAGCGGATGACCGAGACAGTTCAGACCGGCGCCGACTGAGGGCCCTCTTGGAGCCTCTTTCTTTGCGTTGGAGGCGCAGGAATTGGCGGCCACTGCCAATAGAGGCTGAACAGCCACAGGGGAGAGTAGCGCCTGCCGTCGCGTCGGCGAACGAAGCGAACGATGCCGTCCTCTAGCCCACCCTATTCATGAGACATGTTGATGTTTGCCGTTCTGGACTGCGATCGCGGGCGCTCGTTGCGTCTGTTTCATCGCGATGAGGTCTGGAATATGGGGAACGCGTTGGCAGGAGTT
>NZ_JBVVAK010000207.1:0-11659 GCF_055792825.1 Microvirga sp. GN3 | reverse complement strand
TTCTTCGCCAGATCCAAGCCAATTGTGCTAACCTCTCCCATGGACGCCTCCCTCAAGTGGTGCAGTTCAACACCTCCACTTTGGCACACCGAGGCCGTTGGGGGGCGTCCACCTCATCAAAACCGGATAGACAGGCTACCAGCCGATCCAGGACATGCAGAGCCACACCGTGAACCGCAGTGAAGAGGCTGACGAGGCGACCGCCGCCATTGCCCGCGCGATCCAGTCCCTGTCGGAGGGCGATCTGCTTCGCCTCAAGGCCCTGGCCCGGCTCAGAGCCCGTAGTCTCCCAGGGGTCGAATGGGCGGATGTACTCAACGAAACCATCATGCGTGCCCTCGGTGGCACGCGCCGCTGGCCGCCTGGTGTACCGATTATCAGTTTCCTGGCCTGGAGCATGCGCAGTGTCTGCGACGAGTACTGGCGGAAGATGCGACGGGAGCGAAGCGTCATCGTCAGCCTGGAGGGCACCAGCGCCAGTTGGCCTCCTGATCAGGCCGACGAAGCGCCCGACGCCGATCCCGAGCGAACGGCCGCCGCCGTCCAGATGCTTGCCGTCCTCGATGCCTTGCTCGCCCATGATGAAACAGCCCTCAAGATCATCGCCGGGCTGGAGGATGGCCTATCAGTGGCAGAGATCCGCCTCCGATACGGCTCATCCGAGACGGAATACGACAGTGCCCGCAAGCGCATGAGACGGACCCTGCTGCGCCATAACTTAAGAGGTTGCGAGCGATGAAGCGCCTCAGACCAGAGCAAAAGCTCGATAACGTCCTTACCAGCCTCGCGGCGGACATCGTCGACGCTGCCGATCCAGAACTCATGCAGGCGGCCTCCGGCCGAAGTCTCCGAGCCGCGCTCACGGAAATCCGAAACGTCGTCCAGGCGGCTGTCGCGCGTTGCGAGGCGCTGCCACACGCCCCCCGAAGAATGATGACACCGTCGAGGACCAGATCAATGACCGAGAATGAGCTTGCAATCGTCCGGCGCGCCTATGCCAAGCAGATCATGGCGGCCAACCGGCCGGTGATCAGCCAACAGGTGGAGGATGCGTTTGCGGCCGTTCCACGGGAGCACTTCCTGGATCCAGGCCCCTGGCTGATCTTCCGGTTCTGGCAGAGCGGCTACGCGCCCACCCCCAGCGCGGACCCGGTCTATCTCTACACCAACGATCTTGTTGGCATCGATCCGGAGCGGCACATCAACAATGGCCAACCGTCCCTGCACGCCCATCTCCTCGCCTGTGCAGCTCCCAGGGAGGGCGAACACGTCGTCCATGTCGGAGCCGGCGTCGGCTACTACTCGGCGATCATGGCTGAGATGGTTGGCTCATCCGGGCACGTGAGCGCCATCGAGTACGAGCCGGATCTGGCAGCTCGGGCGGAGAAGAACCTGTCCGGTTATGCCAACGTCTCCGTAATCCAGGGAGATGGAACCTTTGTGCCCTTCGAGCCGGCGGACGTGATCTACGTCAATGCCGGCACATCGAAGCCTGCCGACACCTGGCTCGACCGGCTCCGCGACAGCGGCAGGCTCATCCTGCCGCTGACCACCGACGAGGGCTTCCGTTCGGCCGGGCCCGGTCCAATCAGCCGGCGCGGGGCCGTCTTCCTCATTACGCGCCGAGGGCAGGATTTCCTGGCCTGCTGGGTGTCACCAGTCGCGATCTATCCCTGCGCCGGCATGCGTGACGAGGCCTCGGAGCATGCCCTGGCCGCAGCCTTCGCGAAGGGGGACTGGAGGCGGGTGTCACGCTTGTACCGCACAGCGGATCTTCCAGAGAAGCAATGTTGGCTCCGGTCTGAGCGCTGGAGCCTAACATACGAGTAGTCTCTCGTGTTGCGTGCCACACGGCTGTTCTCGTCGCCGATTACGCAACCCGTCGAATGTAAGATGGTGGAGAGTTCCAGACACTTCGAAGCTGCCCCTGCGGCGCCGACCCACATGCGGATTACGGAAGCCGCTGACGGAGCTCGGTCAGCCCGCCGTTGTCTTCGCCGTAAGCGGTAAGAATGGCCTCACCCAGCCAAGTTATCTGGGCGTAGGTTAGCCGAGGAAGCACCTGTGTGAAGTCCAACCAGTCCTTGGCGCGGGGTGTTTTGGCCTTGTAGAACAACTGGATTTCGGGAGACAGGAACGGGATGCCCTTAGGGCTCCTGCGCCCCACCTCATCAATCGGTCTGGTGACCAAGCTATTGCGCCGAGATCGCCAGTGCCTCTCGTCACCATCATCGAGCATCAGCTGCAACCGCCAGGGGCCCGTCGGCTCCTCCCGACACCAGACATCAGAGACATGACCGGGCAGAACCTCCCCTAGCCTCCATGGGCGAAGAGTGCCCGGCGGGCCCGCAGCCCAGCAGTCCCATCCTTTGAGCGTCCTCAGGGCCAGAAGTTGGTCCTTGCGCAGGAGCACAACATCAATGTCGGCGTGAGGTCGGAATGGATGCCCGACAGCGAACTCGATCGCGTAACCGCCGGCGATCCACCATGGGAACTCCGCATCCGAGAACAATGATCCTACCTCGGTCACAGATAGTGGCCACCATAGAGGGGCTGAGTTCTTGGGCATGTCGGGAACGTCCACTCTCATTCCATAGACGCAGTTGTGAGAAGCGAGACAAACTATACGATGCGGTTCAGATAGGCGGCGATCTCGGCACGGCTCTTTAGCAGCGCCTTCGGGCCAGCGAACAGTTCGAACAGCTTTTTATGTGCGTCAAAACAGTTCCAGTTATTCTTGCGGATGCGATACTCGGCCACCCACTGAAGGAGGTCCTGAAAGCGCGTCTGGCTTCCTCCGCCTTGAAGTCCGCGATGCTGAATGTTGGCGATGCATTCGTCTTCAGGCAGATCAAGCCAGATCAAGGTCGTGGCGCGCCCCAGCACCATATGCACGAGCTGGCCGTAGACGCCCTCCATAATCCAACGATCCGCTTCAGCTGCAGTTCGCACGTCCTTGTCCCGCAACGCTCGATCCCGAGCGGTGCCATAGCTGCCGGGCTCCCAATGCAAATCGTCGAGATGGATGACCTGATGCCTGAGAACGTCGCCGAGTTTGCGTGCAAGCCAGGTTTTGCCACAGCCGCCGTTGCCCATGATCAACGTTCGGTCAAAGTCCTTTCGCTGTTCCACTGACACCTCCAGGAGTCCTGCGGAAGGAACATCTGTCAGAGCAGGGTTCCGCACTCCATACCGGCCTTCTACCAAATTCAAACGAGCGTGTAGTCTCCGAGGTGAGGCAGACTGATGGCATGCTTTTGAGAGATGGTGAGGCAAACTCAAAGATAAAGCCAAATTTACACAACTACTTAGCAGAAGGACTGAGCCATCCTTTGCCACCCTCTACACTTGATGAGGACGCGCGCATAGGATAGCCCTAATTCAGCACAGTGCTTACCCAAAGCTCGCATCAGCCCGCCTCACCCACAGAGGCGGGCTCTCTCGCAAGGGGCCCCCGGGATTTTGCCTTCGTCCCGCGAGTTGCGTCGAGAACCTCACAACCGGCGAACGGCTTGGCAGAAACCGGGGGCCTCCACATGTCCGCTCTAGCGTTCGGAGCGGACCACACCGCAATGTCTCAAGTGTGCCAATTGCCGTCATTGCAACGCTCAAGAAATCGCTTAGTCTGTGTCTGGTTACACGCCAAAACGAGGTAATACGGCACGAGAGGAAAGCTGATGAGCGCCAATAATCTGGAGTACGGTGAGGTCGTTGAATGGCGACGTGACCTTCATGCCCACCCTGAGCTCCAGTTCGACGTTCACCAAACAGCCTCGTTTGTCGCCACGAAACTCAAGGACTTCGGCTGCGATGAGGTAGCAACCGGCATCGGCAGAACCGGCGTAGTGAGCCTCATCCATGGCCGAAGACAGACAAGCGGTAAGGTCATTGGCTTGCGAGCCGATATGGATGCTTTGCCCATTGAAGAACTGACGGGCGTACCTTGGGCCTCGAAAACAAAGGGCGTGATGCATGCCTGCGGGCATGACGGCCATACGGCCATGTTGCTGGGTGCGGCTCGGAACCTGGCGCAAACACGGAATTTCGATGGCACTGCTGCCGTTGTGTTTCAGCCGGCTGAGGAGGGCGGAGGCGGCGGGAAGGCGATGGTCGATGATGGCTTAATGTTGAGGTTCGGCATCAATGAAATCTACGCGATGCACACCGAGCCAGGTCTCCCGATTGGCCAGTTCGCGACAGCCGCCGGACCAATCGCAGCCTCAGCCGATGGGTTCCGGATCAGAATCGACGGGAAGGGAGCCCATGCGGCGTCGCCCCATGTCAGTGTCGATCCTCTCATCGTTGGTGCGAACATCCTTCTCGCGCTTCAAACCATCGTCTCGCGCAACGTCCACCCCCGGCAATGCGCTGTCGTCACCGTGGGTTTTCTGAACGGCGGCAAGGCTGGCAATGTTATCCCCCAATGGGCTGAGATGGGCGGAACAACCAGAACGTTCGATCCGGCTGTGCGAGACCTTGTTGAAGCGCGGGTATGCGCCATCGCCGAGAAGACGGCGGAAGTGTACGGAGCACGAGCTTCGGTGGCTTACAGACGGGTGTGTCCTCCCACTGTGAACCATGCCCGCGAAACTGAGTTCGCGGTCAGCGTGGCAAGAGGGTTGGTCGGGAATGCCAATGTGAATGACAGTCTCGAACCTCTGATGGGCTCGGAAGATTTCGCGTTCATGCTGGAAGAGCGTCCGGGTAACATCATGCTTATTGGCAACGGTGACACCGCGTCCGTCCATGACGCCCGTTACGATTTCAACGATGACGCCATTCCTTTCGGCATCACCTATTTCAAAACCATAGTGGAGCGCAGGTTGCCGCTTTAAGGCCCCTTTGGGTCACGAGTAGGAGCTATAGAAGAACTGCGAATGTCTGCTAACGAGGCGTTCCGGCAAGGACTGAGCCTGTTCAATAAAGGGGCTTATCGGAAATCCGCCTTCATGAGGCGAGCTCAGTTCCGCCAGGTTGCCGCTCCATGACGAAGTGGTATTCAGTCTCGTCGATCACCATGAAACCGTGACGTCGGTAGAGCGATCCTACCGGGTTCCACTTGAGGTGCTGTAGGCGCATCGGCTTTCCCTGTGCCTCCGCAATTGCAAGACAGTGCTTCAAGATCCGCGTCCCCAATCCCTGACCCTGGTGGGTCGGGAACAGGTAGAAGTCATCAAAACGGATGTGGTCGGAGGCAACCGTGAGGGCGACGGTGCCAATGGCTTGCCCACGGTACATGATGCACGACACTGGACGGTCGCGGAACTGCTGCTCATGGAAGGTTCTTTGAAACGCCTCGTCCCACCCCCATCGGGCGATGATGTGAGGCCCCAGAGCTGCCCGTTTGACCTCAAAAGCGAAGTCCATCGCTTCAGGCATTTGGGCCAGGCGATTGAAGCTGATGTCAGGCGGCAGGTCAGGGATATCCATGGTTATCGCTGTCTCAGAACACCCATAACCATGACATACCTGCTCATTCCATAAAGGGCCTTCTCGGAAATTCTGCTCCGAGATCCGGTGTCAGATCAGGGCTTTTGCCATGGACCGGCAGGAGCCATTGGCTGGCGCACTTTGCTCCTGGTAACCGAGAGACAGGTAGAACTGGCGTGCCGTCTCGGTGCTGTTGAGAGTGCAGCGGTCCAGACCCAGATCACGGGCTTGAGCCTCCAGCCGGTCGACCAAGGCCTTGCTGTCGCCGCGGAACCGCGCATCGGGCGAAGCATAGTTCAAGGTGATCTCGCCAGCCTTGGTCATGGCGGCTACCCCGAGGATCGTCTCACCTTCCGTCGCGACGAGAACGAGGCTCTGGGGATTGCTGATCCAAGACGCCACGTTCTCCGGGGTCTTGTTGGAGAGCCAGTGAGCCAGGTTGACTGCATCTCCGTTGTGGTCCGCGTGGCATAGATCCTGGATCGAACGCCGCAGCACCATACAAGCCTGCTCCGCGTCTTCGGTACGGGCCACTCTAATCTCCATGCGCACGCCCTGCCTGCCTCGTCTATAGGCTCTATGCTGCCCTAAGGCAGGCATTCCATAAAGGACATTATCGGAATTTCATAATCGTCTGAGAGGATGCCTTCCTCTCGATAAGGCTGATAGTGACAACGTGGATAGCACATGTACGAGTTGAAGAAGGTAGAGGCGGCGGAAGATTGGAGAGAACTCCACGCGATCAGACGTGCCGTTCTGTTTCCTCCTGGTCGACATCAGTTTGAATACAATGAGCACCATCCGGATGATCGTGCAGAGGGTAATGTGCCTTATCTCCTGCTCCTCGATGGTGCCCCCATTGGGGTTGTGCGGCTCGATCAGCGCGGTTCTCTCGGGGTGGTACGACTGGTTGCCATCAGATCAGAGCGGCAGCGTGAAGGGCATGGCCGCATGTTGAGTGATCTCATTGATGGGGAGGCGTTGCGCCTTGGGATCATTGAGTTGCGCGTGAATGCGGCAGCCGATGCAGTAGGGTATTACGAAAAAACAGGGTGGACGCGGGATAGTTGGGATCCAACAGAGTTGACCGGCGTGGCTGAAAACTGCGTGCAGATGACCAAATCGCTATCAAGCATTCCATAAACGACCTTATCCGAAATTGGTACGTCAGCCCTGCCCTACTCAGGTGTGTATGTCGCCGGCGTCATGAGCAACGGCGGCGGCTTTGTGAAATGGGAGGCTCGCCCTCCCGCGAAAGCTGTCCAGGCGCGTTAAACGGCAGTCGCGCCCGGAGCGGAGCGCAGCAGGCCCGAAGCCACCGCGCTCCTCATCAAGCGCCGGAGGTGCGCTGAGGGCCGTGTGGGCAGGTTTTCAGTCGCTGGAAAGAGATCGCCTCTGCGGCAATAATCATGACGCAAGCGTGAACAGGATTTTGAACTTTATGGATCGCCGAACGGCCATTCAATGTTACTTCCTAGAGCAGAGAGTCACATGGCGGTCTCGTCCACTTCATTAGGTCCTTTGCTGCGGCGCAACGATCCTTGCATTACAACACGAAGAAGGCAGAGTGGAGCTACAGAAAGAAAAGCGCCCCGCCTCGAAGAGGACGGAGCGCTTAACTGAACTTCGCGGCGAGCCGGCCAGCTCGTCCACGGAGCGAGACCCAGCGCCGTTCAACAGCACTAGTCCAACACCAATGTTGTAGGCGGCTCTGGGTCTCCGGTCAAACGGAAGTTGGTTACCAAAGGAGGTACCATGTTGTCCCAGCTTGCCTACGCCTACCTGACGGTGGGTTACCTGCTGCTTGTCCTCAATGGTTATTTCGGAGGTGGTGGACATTGAGCAGGTGAGGCGGGGGCTCGCACCCCCTACTTTCAGCAGGATTCGTCGCTTGGTTGCGACTAACAAACTGCGTGGTCAGCCTGTAACTTTAGAAAGCTCCGTAGCCGCTGCGAGGCTGATAGGTCTTGGTCTGCACTGTCCGCGGGCTCGGAGCGGGTGCAAGAGCCGGAGCGCTCCAACCTCTATTGCTATCTAGAACCCACGTCGCGCCGTAGCTGTCATAAGGCTCGGGGCTGTTGGCGACCCGCTCGGCGGTCGCCATCTGGTCCAAGATGTCTTCCGTGCCCGCGATCAACAGATTGTCGGCCGCCTCGGATTGCCAGCTTGCCAGTTCGTTGAACGCCCAGAGGAGAACGGTCAACACGCTTCCAATCATGAGCCAGGTCAGGAGCGGATAGGTCACGCCGGCACAAAACAGGCCAGCGGCGGCAAAGACGGTTAGGAGGAACGCGGTTCCAGGGAAGGAATATCGCTCGATGTCTTTCATGATGTCCACGAACAGCGACGGCTTCAACCGGATCGGCACGTAGCCTTGCGGCATTGAACAATAGCGGTCGGTGGTGTGGTCGAGCATTCCGACAAGCACGCCATTCTTGAGGCCTGATCGACGCGCGTACACAAGCGACACGTCATGGTCCGGCTCAATGCGGATGGTCGGCTGCACTGTGATGCTGCGCCGGGTTCCGTCTCTCGCTTGGATCAGGATCTCGCGCGTGCCGCGTCCAAACGACAAGACGGTTCGGACCGTTCCGCGCCAGGTGAAGAACGTAAAGTCCTGATCGGCAATTTGGGTCGAAACCTGCACGGTGCCTCGCGCTCCATACGGCTCAGTTGATGGAGACGGGTTTAGCACGGTTGAGGGTTCGTTAACCGTTTTCCACCGGGAATGGTTAACGGGCTTGCGAAGGGTCGGAATAAGATCTGCTCCCAAACACGCGCTAACGAAATCTGGAAGACTCCGGAACCGTGCCGGACAACAGCCATCATGAAATTGACCCATTCTTGAGCCCTGCTTAAGACGCCTCAACCTCAGGAGACGTCATGCGGAAGCTGCTTTTGCTTTTTCTCATCGGAGCCACATCCGTCATTGCGAATAGCTCTGTAGCAACCACGAATAAGACCCCCACATATGAGAATGCAGTTTCACCCCAGGCCAAACTCGCAGAGCTTCAGGCCATCCTTGATGCTGAGGATGACGATGATCTGGACGACGATCTTATCGATCCGAATGAGGGTGATGATGATCTGGATGACGATCTCATCGATCCGGATGAGGGTGACATTCAAGACGATGAAGACGATCAGGAGAATGCAATCCGAGGAGCCACAACGCCAACCTGAGGGCAATGTCGGTTCTGACCCCTTCGAGCCGAGACTTAGAGCTTCTTCCAGAGCTCCAACATGCCTTCGACAATCTGAAGGATGCGGCCCACGCTCCAAGCATCAGGGCTCGCTTCTGAGGCCTTGGCCCCTCCCCTGCGATACTCGGATGGCGGCGTGAACGATCCCGACCAGAGGCCGCGTTTCGCGGCGCGGGCGGCCGTCTCCTGGGGCACATAGTCTGTGCTGTACTGGCGATAGGCGAGGGCGTGCCAGGCTGAACCCAAACCCCAAAAAGGGCGTAGCATGTTCAAGGAACAGATCACCGGACGGGCAGATAACCCCTTCTTGGTCCTGAGAGCCAAGCTCCATGACCGTTTGGGTCCTCAGGGGCGCGAAACCATTCGGGCGATAGCCACCCAGACGATGTTCGATGCTCAGGATCTGACACCAGACGATCCTTGGGCCGGGTTCCAGCACGAGGGATACAAGTTCCGCGTAAAGCGGGATGGTGATGATCTGCTGGTCGAGCTGGCTGAGGAACCGACGCTCAACGAAGCTCTCAAGGCTCGCGGGCTCTCCCACAAGCGAGACGCCCTTACAGGGGCCGACGGGCGCCATACGGTCACGGATGAGGCGGGTACGATCGTCAGCAGGTTTACCGCTACCGAGGCTTGGGCCGAAGTCATCCACGACACGAAACGGCCCCTGCCCGATTTCGAGCCGTCCAAGGTTTCGATCGAACGCCATCGGATGAGCGTTACCCAAGGCGAGGCGTCCGTGTTCTACGATTGCCGGTTCCTCAACCGCTACGGCGACAAGATCACGATGCTCGACAAAGGTGCAGTTGCGCCAGCCGGGGCTCAAGTCATCGGTGGCTATCATGGATATGGCGACCAAGAGTGGATAGATGCCGCCCGCCGTGTGATCACACGAGGCTCCTGGTAGGGGCCCACCGCCTCAGCTCCTACACCACGCTCCCGACGCCACGGAACTTTGCCGCCCGCGCCGCCTCGGCCACGTAGCTCCTCCCCCTCCTTCGTCGACACGGATCAACTCATGCCCCGAAACTCACTCGGCGCTTGTCAAATGGCGTTCGACTTCGATGCTTTGTTCGCGCCGCAGCCAACGATGCCAGCGGCCGTCAAAGAAGCCGTCAAGGATGCGGTGTTTGCCTACAGGAAGCCTGTCGAAGCCCCTTCCGGAGACGCCCAGTCCAAGCCGTGGGCGGACCGCTTGGAAGGTATCCAGGACACGACGCCGCGGATTCTCGAAATTGAAGGCATCCGGGCCATCTGCACGCCTGACCGCTGGATGTGCTTTTACGCGATCGATCCGGGCAAGCCCTTCATCAGCGAGACAGGCTTCATGCCAGGCTGCAGCAGCCGGAAGGGATCATCAGAGGAAACCTTCCTGGCTCTGCTTGCCGAGCGCAGAAAACAATACAAGGGCAAGCTGCCGATCCCGGCAACCACCTATCGCTTACCCGAACCAGGGGAAGACGGGCCACAGCCGGCCACCGGAGCTCTCATCGCTATGCAAAAGCTCGAGACCGACCCATACAATGCAGCTTTGCTTATCGAGGCAAACGGCCAGTGGAGCGACGGACCTTGCTCGGAAATGGGTAAGCCGGACCTCCTGCGGGAGCGCACCAAAGGCCTTCTGCCCGAAGATTTCGATGTCGAGGTCGAAACCAAGGGGCAAGGCTTTGCCTTGATCGGTCCCAACGGCCGCCGCTGGCCGGAAACAGGATTCTTCGAGGCTAGGCACAATCTCCGCTGCGCTGCCACCCGCCAGGCGCGGGACGACGCCAAGATCCAAGCCCCTTCTTCTACGTCCCCATCTCTCAAGCCGGTTGAAGGCTCGGTCCGGTATCAGGTGTCGAAGACCCTGTTCTACGGCCACGAGAAACTCACCGTGAACCTGCCGACCGGCGGCAATTGGGCATTGGTCGGCTAGAACAACCATCCTTTGTTCTTTGCCTGCTAAAGAATACCCCTTCTGGGACTGGCCGATGCGCCAAACTGCAAAGTGTTTGCGCCACTCGGCAAAGTCTGTTCCCCAATAATCACGTACAAGGCTGGGAGCATATTCCGCTTCCCAGGGGGGACTTATGACGGCAAAGAGAACGCAGAGCCAGGTTGAGCCGGATGGTCATCCAGCCGCCAACGAAAATGGAAGGCGGCCGCGGCCTGTGCTGTCAATGCAGGAAGCTCTTGTGCTCCGGCTTCTAGCCACTGGGGTCCCCACCAGCGACATCGCAGACCAGCTCGCTGTCAATGAACCAGAGGTCGAGCATCACATCAAAGCCATGCTTCTCAAGGCCAGGGCTAAGACCAAGCCTCATCTGGTTACTGCGCCGACGAACCTCTGATCTCAGCCTATTCCGCTTCACTGAGTTGGATCGCGCTTCACCACCCGCTCAATCAATTCAATCATTTCCGGCAATCGATAGGGCTTTGGAAGAAACGGGACACCCGCAGAGGCGCACATCCCGTGACAGGCGCGCGGGCGGCCCGATGTAAAGACAACCGACAGAAGGGGTTGGAGCGTCAAAGCTGATGCCGCTAGATCAAATCCGTCCCGGCCGCCGAGATTGATGTCGGTAAATAAGACATCCACTGAAACATCTGCCAAAATCACTTGAGCTTCTTCGGCACTCGCGGCGGTAAACACCTCGAAACCAGCCTCTGTCAGAGCTTCAGCGGCAATCTCACCGATGATCAACTCATCCTCGACCACGAGAACGCGCTGGCGGAGGTTCTTCGGCGAGCGAGCTTCAGCCGGGGCTGGGCGGCCCCAAGGGGACAGGATCGGTGTCATGTACGCAACCTTACTGAGCTAGTCCGCCTGGTTAACGACGTGCCTGCCAACCAGTTCGGCCCATGCACCGACGGGTGGCCAGTATGGTAACCAAATGGTTATCGAGCCAATTCGAGCCGACTAATGATCTTCACGCAGAGGGTGTAACATAGGGCGGTGTCGGTCATCGTGAGGAGGTGCGCGATGGAGGGCAACGTTTGGCGTCCGACGCATCTGACGCCGGAGCAGATGGAGGAGCGGCGCC
>NZ_JBVVAK010000206.1:0-11662 GCF_055792825.1 Microvirga sp. GN3 | reverse complement strand
TGCCTCCGGATGAGAGCCTCCGGCCCGGTTCCTCCATCGAACAGCCAAGCCGGACCCATCACGGGAACGCATGCTGTGACAAGGCGTTCCGGTCAGCGCGATCACATTGGCATCATCGGCGTGGGCCATGCTCTGCCCTCTCCGCTTCCGCGCATGGAGAAGCGCATGGCAAGACTCGGATGAATCGGGCGCGCGACTGGCTGGATCGGCACACCAGGCGGAGATGAAACTGACGCCGCGGATGATCATCGCCGACATCCGTGGGTTCTTCTCTATTCGGCGGTTTAAGGTCAAGCGCTTTTGGGCTGTTTTACGGCTTTGTTGCACAGATGGGCGATTTGGCGGCCGGAGCTGGATGGCATAGGAGGGCTGGGCTGTTCCTAATCTCGGATTCGACCGTGCCGTTTAAGTCCAATGCCGCTCGCCGTCATCGCATCCCGAAGCAGCGGCACCGGGTCACGAATTGGGCGGAGTATGATGCAGCCCTACGCCAACGCGGAAGCCTCATGATCTGGTTCTCTGAGGACGCCATCACTGCCTGGCGGGCGGAGCCCCGTACCACACGGGGTGGTCAGCCCCACTATTCGGCCCTGGCGATCAGGACAGCCCTGACGCTCCGGGCGGTGTTTCGGCTGGCACTGCGTCAGACCGAGGGCTTGATCGGCTCGATCCTCCAACTCCTTGGGCTTGATCTTGCTGTACCGGATCACTCGACCCTGAGCCGCCGGGCCGAGACTCTGGAGGTTCCACCATCGCAGTCGTGCACCGGACCCATTCATCTGCTGGTGGACAGTACCGGCCTGCGGCTGTGCGGACCCGGCGAGTGGTTGATCGAAAAGCACGGCACGCGAAGACGCCGGTCCTGGCGAAAGTTGCACATTGGCGTCGATGCTGAGACTGGGCAGATCCTCGCCTCGGAGCTGACGCCCAGCGATGCTGATGACGGCTCGCAGGTTGAGCCGTTGCTCGACCACATCACAGCTCCACTTGCCTCTTTCATCGGCGATGGAGCCTATGATCAGGCCGCCATCTACAGCACCGTCGCCCAGCGTCATCCTGATACTGACGTGATCATCCCGCCACGATCAACGGCGGTGCCGAGCGATACGGCGGAGACCGCGCCGACTCAGCGCGACCGGCATCTCCAAAGCATCGTGCAGCATGGACTCAGGGGTTGGCAGAAGCGGTCCGGGTACACTCGTCGAGCCCTGGTGGAGGCCGCCATCAGCCGGCTGAAACGAGTGATTGGGGATGCGCTGCGTTCGCGGACCGACCGACGTCGTGCGACTGAGGTCGCTGTCGCAGTTCAGGCCTTGAACCGGATGCTCGAGTTCGGACGCCCAAAGTCCGTCCGCATCGCTTAAGCAAAGGCACGGAGTGGGCTCCGTGTGCTCACCAACCGATCCATGCAACAAGGTCGCGGCTCGGCGGCGTCTTCGCCATTGCCGCGGTGGTGGATCACTTCAGCGACGCCCTCGTGAAGAACCCCGTCGTCGGCCAGAAGTCCAAGAACCCGCGGCTGCGGGAATGGCACACCAAGAACCTGGAAAGGCTGCCCGGCCTCAAATTCATGCGGACCCTGTGGGTCTGCCAGGTGTCCGGTGGACCCTTCGAGTTCACAGCCACCAAGCCCGGTGCGACGCCGCTTGGCCTGGAGGAGGCGCACCGGGACCTGCGGATCTCGCCTGCAGAATTCGATGCGGTGGCCGCGGAGCTCGGACGGACCCTGGATTTCTTCAAGGTCCCGAAGCAGGAGAAGACTGAAGTCCTGGCAGCCTTCGCGGCTCATAAGGACGAGGTCACGACGGGCTCCGTCAAGCGGGGCTGAAGCTGTGTTTCCCAGTCTTGACGAGGCATCGTCAACTTAAGCGAACGTCGGCTGTTTGAGTTCGGAACCCTCAGCTCTAAGTCCTTGAACATGCACGATCTGCACCAAGCCAAAAGCTCGTATAAGGCACACCAAACCCGTTAAGCTGACGATGCCCGCTTTATTGCTTCGAGCCAAAGCCCTATTCTGGTTACGATGCGTGAGCCCGTTCTCCGACTGACCTCACTCGCCAAGGTGCTCCCGGGCGGACGCCGGCTGTTCGACGGACTCGCGCTGACGCTCGAAGCGGGCGAGCATGTCGCGATCCGTGGTGAGTCAGGCGCGGGAAAGTCGACCTTGCTCAACATCATCGCGGGGCTCGACACCGCGGATTCGGGGGAGGTCATGGTGGCCGGAACCGATCTGGTGCGGCTGGACGAGGTTGGGCGGACTGCGCTTCGTCGCGATGCGATCGGCTTCGTGTTCCAGGCCTTCCACATCCTGCCGCACCTCGATCTCGTGCGGAACGTCGCCTTTCCGCTCATCCTTCAGAAACAACCGCGCACCGTGGCGCTGGTGCGCGCCGGCGAGATGCTCGATGCAGTCGGGCTAGGCGACCAACTGTCTAGCTATCCCCGCGAGCTTTCAGGCGGCGAGCTGCAGCGTGTTGCGATCGCGCGAGCGCTGGTGCATGCCCCCGGGCTGATCCTCGCCGACGAGCCGACAGGCAATCTCGACCCTGACACCGCGGCACACATCATCGCGCTGCTCGGATCGACGGTGAAGGAGCGCGGCGCGGCGATGCTGCTCGTCACGCATTCGCCGCTGGCCGCGGCGACGGCCGACCGACAGCTCATGCTCACGCCGCATGGCCTGGTGCCCGCCGATGGCTGAAACGCGCGCGATCGCCTGGCGCTGGCTGACAGTCGGTGAACTGCGCGCCTTTCCGATGCGCTTTGTGCTGGCCGGGCTCGCCATCGCAATTGGCGTCGCGCTCGCCTTTGCGGTCCATGTCATCAATCGGTCGGCCGCCGAATCCTTCGGGCAGGCCGTGCGCAGCGCCGCCGGAGGTGCCGATCTGCAGGTGCGCCCTGCGAGTGCGCTTGGCTTTGACGAGGGACTCTATCCCACACTGATGGCGCTCGGCGTGATCGCGGACGCGAGTCCCGTCGTGCAGATGCGCGCGACGATCGGGGAACGGACGCACCCGATCCCGCTTCTGGGGCTCGACTTGTTTCGCACGCTGACGGTTTCGCCCAGCCTGGTCATCAGACCTCAGATCGCGCGCACGGGCGCCGGAACGCGGTCGATAGACCTCGCCGCCGTGCTCGATCAGGACGCGCTCTACCTATCGCGCGACGCCATGACCCAGACGGGCTTCGACTTCGGCGACCGGGTCGAAGTGCGTGCGAATGGCTGGACGCACAACTTCGTCGTTGCGGGGGACCTGCCGGGCGTGGCGCCAGGGCAGGGCATAGCGGTCATCGATATCGCGTCGGCGCAATGGCGCTTCGGACGGCTCGGCACGCTCGATCGGGTCGACCTGAAGCTCGAGCCCGGGACCGCCCTTGCCGACGCCAAGGCGCAGCTCGCGTCCGTCCTGCCCGCCAACACGCAGCTCAGCGATGGCGACATCGAGAGCCGGCGCGGCGACGCGCTCTCGCGCGCCTATCGCGTCAACCTCGATATGCTCGCACTGGTCGCGCTGCTGACCGGCGGATTCCTCGTCTATTCTGCGCAATCACTCGCGGTGACGCGGCGGCTGCGCCAGTTCGCGCTGCTCCGCACGCTCGGCCTGCAGCAACGCGCGCTCGCCGGCCAGCTCCTCGCCGAGGGCGCGGCACTGGGTGGTGTGGGCGCGCTGAGTGGCCTGGCGGGAGGCTATGCGATCGCGGGCGTTGCTCTGCGCCTGCTCGGCGGCGATCTCGGCGCGGGCTATTTCGACGGCGCGACGACGACGCTCGAGTTCGCGCCCGAAGCGGCGGTGCTCTTTTTCGGCTTTGGCATCGCGACCGCCCTGGCCGGAAGCTACGCGCCCGCCCGGCGCGCCGCACGGATCGCGCCCGCGCTGGCGCTCAAGGATGCGGGCGATCAGGTCGACCCACGCAAGCCGCCCAGCATCGTCCCGGCCGTGACACTGATCGGTGCCGGGTTCGTGTGCGCCTTTCTCCCGGCAGTGAACCGGCTTCCGGTCTTCGGCTATCTTGCGGTCGGGCTTGTGCTTGCCGGCGGGGTTGCTGCGATGCCCTGGCTTGCGCGCCTGCTGCTGCGGCCGCTGGGACACGCGAACCTGCGCGTCCCCGCCTTCGAGATGGCGCTTCACCGCCTCCTCGGCGCGCCCGGCCAGGCCTCAATTGCCCTCGGCGGAATCGTCGCAAGCACCGGGCTGATGATCGCGATGGCGGTGATGGTCACCAGCTTCCGGGGCTCAGTTGACGACTGGCTGGAGAGTTTCCTCAGCGCCGATCTCTATGTCGCCGCGGCGTCGAACGAGCCAATGTTCGACGCCGAAACGCAGCGCCGCCTTGCCGCGACGCCGGGGGTCGCGGGAATCGCCTTCAGCAAGGGCTTGGCCGTCACGCTCGATCCAGAGCTTCCCGCCGCGGTGCTCATCGTTCGCCCAGTTACGGGACCCGGTTATTCGCTACCGTTGATCCAGCGGGCGCCACGGTCGGGGGGCGGCGTCGCGCTCTGGCTGTCCGAGCCCGCGGCGCGACTTTACGACGCGCAGCCCGGCGACGCTTTCGCACTGCCGATCGGCGCGGGAGGCGCCAAGGTGATAGGCCATGTGGCGGGGATCTGGCGTGACTATGCCCGGCAGCAGGGCGCTATCGTGATCGACACGCGCGATTACACTGCGATCACTGGCGATGCCGTCCGCAGCGAGGCCGCGGTCGAACTCGTGCCGGGCGCCTCGGTTGCGGCAGCGCGCGCGGCGATCCTGGCGCAGCTGCCGCCCGATATGGCCCGGCGCGTGGATTTCGCCGAACCTGCCGCCCTGCGCGGACGCGCGCTCCGGCTGTTCGACCGGAGCTTTGCGATCACCTATGCGCTCGAGGCGATCGCGATCCTGATTGGCCTGGCCGGGGTCGCCGCCTCCTTCTCGGCACAGACGGTTGCACGCATCAAGGAATTTGGGATGATGCGCCATGTTGGGATGGGCAAGGGCCAGATCGTCACGATGCTCGCCATTGAGGGCGCACTCCTCGGGCTGGTCGGCATGGCGGCGGGCAGCGCCGTCGGGATCGCGCTCAGCCAGATCCTGATCCATGTGATCAACCCGCAATCGTTCAACTGGACGATGACGACACGCATTCCCTGGGGACTGATCTTCGGCGTTGCGGCGGCACTGATTGGCACTGCGGCCGCCACCGCGATGATCGCCGGGCGTCAGGCAGTGTCGCGCGACGCAGTTCGTGCTGTAAGCGAGGACTGGTGATGAAGACGCGGCTCGCGCTCACGATGCTCCTCCTCGCCACCGGCTGGGCCGTGCCTGTGGCGAGCCCGCAGCCTGCCTATCCCGTCGTTACGCCGGGCGCAGAATTCCGCTTCCCGCGCGATCATGGCGCGCATCCGGACTATCGCACCGAATGGTGGTATTTCACCGGCTGGCTTGATGCCCCCGATGGCCGGCCGATCGGGTTCCAGATCACCTTCTTCCGCTCGCGCCCCGGGATCGATCCCGTCAATCCGAGCGCCTTCGCGCCGCGCCAGATTATCTTCGCGCACGCGGCACTGTCTGATCCCGCCAGGGGTAGGCTGATCCATGAGCAGCGCATTGCGCGGCAGGGCTTCGGGATCGCGGAGGCATACGAGGGCGATGCCCGGATCGCGTTGCTCGATTGGCAGTTCGACCGGCGCGCCGAAGGCGTCTTCCACGCCATAGCGCGCGCCCGGGATTTTACGCTCGACCTCTCTTTTACCCCGACCCAGCCCGCGATGCTCAACGGCGACAGGGGCTATAGCCGCAAGGGCCCGCGCCCCGAGCAGGCGAGCTATTACTATTCGATGCCGCAGCTGGCGGTTGTTGGCAGCGTGGTCCGCGACGGGAAACGGGCGGCGATGACGGGGCGCGCCTGGCTCGACCGCGAATGGTCGTCGAGTTATCTCCCGCCCGACGCCATCGGCTGGGACTGGACCGGCGTCAATTTCGATGACGGCGCCGCGTTGATGGCCTTCCAGGTCCGGGGCCGCGACGGGCAGGCCGTTCATGCCGGCGGCACGCTCCGCCGAGCCGACGGAACGCAGCTGCTGCTCACGCCTGAGGACGTGCGCTTCGTGCCCCGACGGCGCTGGCAGTCGCCTCAAACCGGCGCGGCTTACCCGGTCGAGGCCGATTTCGAGATCCGCCTTCCCGAAGGCACGCGCCGCATCCACCTCACGCCCCTGTTCGATGCGCAAGAACTGGACGGGCGCGCCACGGGAATGCCCAGCTATTGGGAAGGTCTGGTCTCCACACCCGGCGGACGGGGCTACCTGGAACTCACCGGATATGCGGGATCGCTTGGCCTTTGAGCTGCGCAGAAATCGGACGCTGCGCGCGCGCAGATCGACCGGCGCAACGGGCCTACTTGGCCCAGGGATCGTAGCTGCCGAAGCTCCACGCATAGCCCTCGAGGTCGAGCGCCGAATAGTTGCGGCCGCGCTGACGGTTAGCCGAACACAATTCCTTTCAGACTTTTGAGAGCCCTATCGCAGTGCTCGATGTGTTCGCGGGCTCGCCGCTGCATCTCAACGGTACTCTGGCAGGGTTCATCGACCTCTTGCTTGCAGAATGAACAGATCATAGCCGGCCTCCGTCTTGCGTCAGCATACTGGACCAACAAAGGTGCGGGATCGGGGTTCCCTCTGCTTCTCAGAGCTTCCACTATGGATGATCGTGAGAGCTTCTGCGTCATCGGTGGAACGGCAGGGGGAGGGGCTGGCCGCGCCGAGGAAATTAACCAACGATCCTGTCGTGATTGGCTCAGAAGCGATCACGCGGGCGCGGACGGTCGCTGGAGAGTGGGAGCAAGGGTGGAGGATAGTGACAGACTAAGAGCAGGCATGGGCCCCTTGCTCGTCGTTTTAGCAAAACCGCTTCCCTATGCGTATGTCAGCCTCTGTCACTCAGCGAAGCGGACCAACGCGCGCAAGCCGTCAATAAGTATTCGTCGATCATCAGGTAGAGAGCTTTCGCACACGGCATCAACGAGTGCGGCTAACTCCTCGCGACTGGGCCTCCTCTCTCTGATCTCGTTCGCCCATATGATGATCTCCGCAGCACGACTGGCACAGGAGGGGCACTCGTCAGCGATCTAGCGGGCCAGTGCAACGATGCGGTCGAGAGGTGAGACTTTGGGATTGTCAGGCATCCTGTCTATTCCGGTCTCACAGCAAGCCAAAGGGCGGTGTGGCCCTTTGGCTTGTGTCTGCTGACTTTGCTGATAGCCGTGATTGCGACCTCAGATCGGCCAGTAGTACGGGGCTCTCCAGTAGTCGTGCAGTTCGCGCTCGCGCTCGCGATCCGACCAGTCATAGTCCTGGTCGCGATAGAAAGTCGGAGCCCCACGAAGCTGCTCCTCCGTGATGTCGGTGCGGTAGCCGCCCAAGCTCGTATCGTAGTTCAGCTTGCTCCAGGGGATGGTGTGCTCGTCCTCGCCCATGCCGAGGAAGCCACCAAATGACATCACGGCATAGGCGACCTTGCCGCTGATCTTCTCAATCATCAGGCGCTTAATCGAGCCGAGATCGCTACCTTGTGGATCATACACCGTCGTGCCCTCCACCCGATCACTCTCGATCAGGGGCTTGCCGGTCATCCCGCCCGGTGCATCGGTGCGAGTTGTCGTATCCGTCTGGGCCATTGCTCATCTCCTCTGTCGGGTAGTTCAACAAGCATCGTTTCCTTCGCCTGCTCTGGCGCTCAGATCACTCCTCGCGTTGATCGTCACGGGGAGAGGCATAGCTGCGTCTAGTCCTGGCATAATCCGGCACGCGCCTGTCCCGACCACGATGCTCGTCATGGATCATCCAGGCCAGCGCGTAACCAACCGCTCCCGCCATCAGGAGCCAGGGCCATGGGTTTGCTGTCATCTGCTGGCGCACCACCTGACGACCCTCTTGGTAGGAGCGCTCAACCTCGGGATAACGGTCGCGGGCCTGCCGCACATAGCGCTGGCCCACGCGGTAAGCCTCACGCGCCGCCCCGGAGGCCGTCTGCACCGTATCTTGTAGTGCCTCTTTCGCTTGATCCAGAAGCTTCTCGGCGGTTTCCTGCTCAGCTTGATCCCGACCCTCACGGCCCTGGCGGCTGGAGGTGGTGGAGGCCGCCGGTGGGTCCTCAGCGATAGCCTTCTTGGTGACGATCACCGAGATCGGATCGCTGCTCGGAAAGGTCTCCTCGATGGCATGATCGAGCCTTGTATCGAGGTTCTCTGTCGAGTTCTCAGGCAGGTCGCAATCCGGCGGACACGTCACAGGCTGACTTGGCGTCTCGCCAGAGATGGGTTGGCCGGGGGCTGAGGGTGCGTTGACCATCACCGTTCTCCACCAAGAGACCGGACTCATGATGGCATCCGGCTCCGCTTCACCAAACCAACTCCGGGATCGAGAGTGCCGTTCCAGGCCAAGATCAACACGTGGACAGCATAGCTGAAACCCTGATGAGCGTCAGCGGTTGGGGTCGAGAGCCGCATGAATGGTCTGAACTGATCGGGTCAGGGGCCGCCGGAAAAGGTCATGGCAGCAAAGTCTCGGTCGCAGGATGGCGCTACGACGCCCACCAGAGCCGAGGGACGGGCACCCCCAAAGCGCCCCTTCAACGGCTCGCCGACAACGCCACAGCTTGCCGCCGAAATCGGACGCTGTCTCCGAGCCCAGTATTCAACGCCTCTTAAGGAGCCGCTTCCTGACGAGCTTGCGATCCTCGTTCGCCAGTTGCAGGGGCGGGAGGGCGCAAGTCCGCCGGGACAGAGGGAGCCGAACGCTCAGCCGACTAAACCATGGATCGTTCCTCGGTCGAGAGCGCATCCCCTGACCGTCCTTTGAAAGCACGGGAGGAGATCGACATGCCACGAACTGTCTCGACCCGCCGATGAGTCGCTCAGGTAGTTCGCACCGACTGGTACCCCGATGACCTGCTCCCCGAACTCCAAATGACACTCGCGGCTCTCGCTGACGTGGAAATCCGCTACGAAGCGACCCGCGAGCACCTTGAGCACGAGTCACCTACTGTCAGACAGCTGCTTCTTGTTGAGATTGAGGCACGCTTCCAGCGGGAGCGAGAGCCCTACATTCAGCGGTTGGAGCAGCTAAAGCATCAAATCAGGTGTTGCATTCTGTCCGGTTTGTAGTGCGCGAGCGAAGACAGGGGCAAGCCCAATCCTGGGACGACGAATGGGCTACCAAAAGTTGCTTCGTGAAGAGGAGGTCAGAGATGGCAAAGGCTAAGATCAAGCTCCCGAAGACCATCGCGGGCATGAAGGTGCCAAAGCCGCTCCGCAAGTCGGCGGCGGTCACATCCTTCCTCAACGATCCTGTTGGGCGCGCCGTGCTGGCTGATGCCCTGATCGCTGCCGCTGGAGCCGCCGCCGCGACACTGGCGCAGCACCGGCCCAGCGGCGCTCAGGTCGCACAGGCAGGCAAGACGGTCGTCGATAGGGGCGGGCGGGCTGGAACCGCATCGGCAGATACCATGCGGTCGGCCGTCGGCACCTTGGGCAGCATCGCTTCCGAGGTGGTGCAGTCAATTCTGCACAGCGGCGATAGGAAAGCTTCGAAGGGAAAGAGGAACAAGAAACACCGCAGCCGGAAGAGCCACCAGACTGAAGATCATAGCTTCGTCAGGCACCATTGAGATAGCCCGGGTTTGTCACGTTAACTCGGGCATGAGAGCGAGGCGTGTAGATGGGCTGGCATGACCAAGCCCGTCAGCTACAAACGTCATCGCTTTCCACCCGAGATCATTGCCCACGTGGTATGGCTCTATTTCAGGTTCCCCTTGAGCCTGCGACTGGTCGAGGAGATGCTGCTCGAGCGCGGCATTCTCGTCTCCTATGAGACCGTCCGCCGGTGGGCACTGAAGTTCGGGCCGGACTATGCACGCCGCCTCAAACGCAAGAGGCCGAGCCGGCGCGACATTTGGCATCTCGACGAGGTCGTGATCACCATCGCCGGTCAGAAGCACTGGCTCTGGAGGGCAGTCGACCAGGACGGCTATGTGCTCGACGAGATCGTCCAGACACGCCGCAATACCAAGGCCGCCAAGCGCTTGCTGAGGCGCCTGTTGAAGAAGCAGGGCTGCCCACCCCGGCGACTGGTCACCGATAAGTTGGGCTCCTACGCTTCTGCCCGGCGTCAGATCATGCCATCAGTTGAGCACCGCTCGCACAGGGGTCTGAATAATCGGGCCGAGAACTCACATCTGCCGCTGCGTCGGCGAGAGCGGGTAATGCAGGGCTTCCGATCCCCAGGAGGTTTGCAGCGGTTCACCTCAATCTTCTCTGCCGTCCGTAATTTCTTCGTCCCACCCCGCTCCCGCCGCTCTGCTCTCGCAACCCATCTTCACCGCCTCGATACCATGGCGGCGTGGAAGGCTGCAGCCTGCGTTGCCGCTTGAGTTAAACAAGCAGCAAAGTTTGCCTTAACTCGTCCGACTTCGGTTAACGTGACAAGCCCGGCTAACCTACGGTTTGACGTGACATTCCTGTTCGGCGGGCAGATTTCGGGTGGGCCGACGGAGCTCTATCTCGTCTACTCGGCCGGCAACTTCATCCGCTGCGGGCCGGATGCTCCCTATCTCCAGATCGGCGAGCACAAGTACGGCAAGCCCATTCTCGATCGGGCGGTTCGTTACAACACGGATCTGTATGAGGCCTTGAAGATCGGCCTGATCTCGATGGACTCAACGATGCGTTCGAACATCGGGGTCGGGCTCCCCATCGATCTGGCGATTGCCCGGCGTGATGCCTTCGCCTTTGAGGTGCTCCACCGCATCGAGCCCGGTGAGCCTTACTTCCATGATCTGAGCGAGCGCTGGTCGGCAGCCTTGCGCGCCGCCCACCAAAGCATTCCACGCCCGCCTTATGGCGGGGAGCCGTGATAAGGCTGATAGAGGTTGACGCGGCTCACCTGCGTCAGCAATCCCGTTTGATCCTCACGGCGTATCTCGCAGTCGTGCAGAACGTGGTTTGGCTGCGGTGATTGCCAGCACAACAGGACAGCCCCACCTGCAGCCGTCAGTACAGCCGCACCAAGCAGGCTGTCGATCAACACAGAAGGAGCGGCGGAACGGCACACTTTATGACAGTCCGCCAGCCGAGCCGTTTCGGAGCGATGGCTGGCGGAGACGTTGAACCCAGTTCTTAGGCAGCCCGGCTGACCCGCTCGGCGGCATTCTCGGCCTGCACGGTCACGGTGCGTGCGGCTTCGTCGGCCATCCGGATCGTCAACTCGGCGATGCGCCGGCTGTTCTCGACCGTCTGCTCCAAATTCTCGCGCAGCAGCGAGCTGTGCACCTCGACGAGATCCGTCACAGACCGGCAGCGGGCGAGGGCGTGCATGCCGTCCAGGTTACGCTGCAGGCGCTTTTGCCCGCGATCGGCCACCTCGCGTGAGATCTCCTGCAATCCATGGACTAGGACCGTGCCGGACTGGGCGACGGCCCGCAGGTTGTGCGCCGCCTCCTCGCTCAGCCCCAGCACGGCACCATCGGAACGGCCGACTGCCAGCAAGCTCTGGCCGGTCGAGCTTGCCGCCTGTGCAGTGTAGGACGGCTTCAGCGTGACTTGGACCCGGCTGGCAATGTGTCGCCGGTAGGCACCGGCCTGTCGTGGATTGATGGTCCTCCTGGCGACAAGCTGATCCAGTTGCTTG
>NZ_JBVVAK010000205.1:0-11696 GCF_055792825.1 Microvirga sp. GN3 | reverse complement strand
GGGGTACAGGATAGTTGTCTCTTAACAGTCTGAAAGACTTGGTGAATTGACCCATCTAAGTGCTGGGATGACACTGACGATGGGCTGGGAAGTTCATTGGTCCTCCCTGAAACTCAGGCTCCCTAGCGGGGCCTTTTCTTTGCCCAACCACATTATGGCTGCGAGAGCATGAGGTTGTGTGGGGCAGGTATGTTGCACGTGAAGACCGCCCTGTTGCTGGATATGTCACCATGTTGAGATGGCGGAAGCCTTAAACCGAGCCATGACTGAGTGTTCCATTCATCCTTATGCTCGCCCTGCCCGCTTGTTTGGCCCCGTGGCCACTGTCGATCGATGGATTGTCGGCCCTAAGGGGGATCGGGGGTGTGGCGGGAGAGATGCCGCGGCCGTCCAAGGTGAAGCAGCCCGATCCTGATGATGACGAGGCCTATCCGCCGCATGCGAACGATGCCGATCCGTGGAAGGCGGCACTCTGCCGAGCCTGTGGCTCGACGTGGTCAAGCGCACCAACCACTGGCGACGGCGGCTGCGTCGGCGGCCTGGAATGCTTGGCTCGATCTGAAGCCCTATACCCGCCTGCCGTGGCTGGGACGGGTCATGGCCGCGTTCATTCTGCGAGCGCGAGGTTTGACGAACCATTCGCTGCCGCTGGCGGCTGGTTTCAAGCAGTCAAAGTTCCGGCCTCAGGGCAGGGAAGGGGCGAAGGAGAAACTCGATGGCTTTTGCCAGGTGATCGAGGAGGCACTGGTGATCGCCCGCGAGCTTATGAGCTGGGTCACAGCAAAGATCCGGAGCAATTCCAAGCTGCCGCACTTGGTAGACCTGTTCCCTCGCGCCCGCTGGTCACGGCGCCGCTCGCGGCCAAGCTGTTGCAGGTCACGCCCAAGGCCGTCGACCTCATGCTGGCCCAACTCGGCGCCTCGCTCTCGCCTTACTGCCATGCTTCAGAGCCCTTGGTCGAGCCTTAATCGGAGAGGGCAGCTTGTTCGAAGATCACGGGAGCACACGGATTGATCTGGCCTGTCCTCGCTGCCACCAACGATTCAAGGTCCGGCTGCGGAAACTTCAATTTGGAGCCGATCTGAGCTGCCGCTTGTGTCGGCATGAGTTCTCGGCCCGAGATGTGTCTCACCGTCCTGAGATTCAGGAGGCTCTTGCAAGTCTGGGTATGGTGGTGAACAAGCGGATGCGTCATTTGAAGTCGCACAGAAGCCGGGACATCGCCGAGGAACGCACCGGCGCGAGCACCTGAGCCACGACAATGCTCGCATGAGCAGCTCTGCTGAGCATGGGCGCGAAGCTGTTCATTCCGCCCCGTGCGAGCAGGCGAGCCGCATTTCTGGCCGACCTGCGCAAGGCGCCCGCAGAGGCTGCATAAGTCTGCGGGGTAGCGGATCCTCGCGATGCCGATATCTTGATCCGGGGGGCGGATCGGCAGGAGGACGCTTGTGGCGGACAGCTATGATGTGGTGATCATCGGGGCAGGACATAACGGCCTCGTCTGTGCCTGCTATCTCGCCGCCGCCAGTCTGAAGGTGAAGGTGGTCGAACAGCGCTCCGTCGTCGGAGGCGCGGCCGTGACGGAGGAGTTTTACCCCGGCTTTCGCAACTCGGTCGCGTCCTACACCGTCAGCCTGCTTAACCCCAAGATCATCCGCGACCTCGACCTGCATCGCCATGGCTTGCAGATTGTCGAGCGCCGCCTGGCCAACTTCTTCCCGTTGTCGGACGGGCAGTATCTCAAGACAGGTGAGGGAGTGACACACTCTGAGATTGCCCGCTTCAGCCGGCGCGATGCCAAGCACTACGAGGCCTACTCGGCTGAGATCGAGGCCATTGCGGATGTGTTGCGCGATCTGGCGCTGCAGCAGCCGCCCAACCTCGTCGACGGGGGCTGGAGCGCTGTGCTGACCGAGGGCTGGAGAGGCCTGAGCATGGGCAACCGCCTGCGCCGGCTGTCTATGACCCAGCGGCGGGCCCTGCTCGACCTCTTCACCAAGTCGGCTGGTGATTACCTCGACGGCTGGTTCGAGACCGACTGCGTCAAGGCCGCCTTCGGCTTCGACTCCATCGTTGGCACCTTCGCCAGTCCCTACACCCCCAACACGGCCTATGTCCTGCTGCACCACGTCTTCGGCGAGGTGAGCGGCAAGAAGGGCGCTTGGGGCCATGCTATCGGTGGCATGGGAGCCATCACGCAGGCTATGGCGAAAGCCGCCCGCGAGCGGGGAGTGGAGATCGAGGTCGACGCCCCTGTCCGGGAGGTGATCGTTGAGAAGGGCAGGGCGGCGGGCATCGTGCTCAAGCACGGTCGGTCCATTCGAGCGCGGGCTGTGGCGAGCAACGTTCATCCGAAGCTCCTCTTCGACCAGCTGGTGCCGGAGGAGGCACTGCCGCAGGAGTTTCTCGCCCGCATCCGGCGCTGGAAGTCAGGCTCGGGCACCTTCCGCATGAACGTCGGTCTGTCGGAACTGCCGAGCTTTACCGCGCTGCCGGGCCGCGAACCCGCCGACCATCACACGGCCGGCATCATCATTGCCCCGTCGCTCGCCTACATGGATCGGGCTTATGACGATGCCAAACGCGAGGGCTGGAGCCGCGAGCCGATTGTCGAAATGCTGATTCCGTCCACCCTCGACGACAGCCTAGCGCCAAAAGGAGCTCATGTGGCGAGCCTGTTCTGCCAGCATGTACAGCCGGCCCTCTCTGATGGCCGCTCCTGGGACGATCACCGCGAGGAAGTGGCCGACCTGATGATTGCGACAGTGGATCGCTATGCTCCCGGCTTCCAACAGAGCGTGCTGGGGCGCCAGATCATGAGTCCGCTCGATCTCGAGCGGACGTTTGGGCTCATCGGTGGCGACATCTTCCACGGCGCTCTGACGCTCGATCAGCTCTTTAGCGCCCGGCCGATGCTGGGTCATGCGGACTACCGGGCGCCGTTGGCGGGACTGTACATGTGCGGCTCCGGCACCCATCCAGGCGGTGGCGTCACCGGTGCCCCAGGCCACAATGCGGCACAGGCAATCCTCGCAGACACCGGCCGACGCCGATTTAGGAGGACCTAATGCGGAGTTTCCGGTGCGTCTCTACCGTCTTCCTCGCCAGGCGTCCCGCAGCAATCGGCGACTTTTCATGCGTATCAAAGAACTCAGCCACGGTGTATCCCCCGGATTGTCACCCGGGCAGACAAAGTCCAGGTAATCCTCTGGAGCCTCCTCAAGGCTCCTGACCACCTGCGGCTTCTTCTCTCCATCGAAGTAAGGCAGAAGGCTCTCCTCGTCCGCCTCGCCATGGTCCTGGTACTCCAGGGTATGGGGCAGACTATCCACGTCCTCGGCAATAGCAAAGATCGCGGATGGCTCTCCGTCCGCAGTGATATTGCGGCGGTACAGCTTCATGCGTCGCGAGCCCTCTTGCGGCTGTTCAGCCGGTGCCAGTACTCAACAGGGAAGCGGACTGAAGCTAGGTCCGGGGTAAAGGAAAACCGAACTCAACAAGCGTCAGACCTGTGGATCCAGCGAGGAGCGACAGCGCTGGGTGATGTGAACTTGCCACGTCAGTCCGTCACAAATGTCGAAACCTGGTCCGCTTCCTCACTTGGGGGGCATCCACGCATTACTTGGCCTGGCCGCTCCTTCGTCCTCATGCCGCTCGATCCAGATCCAGACCGCAAGATCAGCCTCGCACGACCGGCGCGCCAGCCAGTAGCTTTCTGTCGGGCAGCGGCTCACCTCTGGGTACGGCCGCAGGAACTCAACCACTGCAGCCACCGCATCACGGTACGCGCAAATGCCCTCGCCGACGCAGCCGTTGTCGAGCGGCAGCCCGGATCGGCCGACGAGTTGCCACCGGACATGGTAGGCCATCGAGAGCTCCGAAGCACCGTGAAGGCTAAATTGGCATGCCCCAACATCTTCTGACAGAGGCTGATGCACTTGTGGGCCGCGGCTGTTTGAGCTGTGGTATCAGACGTCGTTGTCGCTCGTCAGCTGATCCGGTCTGAGGCCCTCGTCGGGAGGACCCGAATACCTCAGCCGAACGCCGGGTCCTTCCCCGCCATCGGCCTCGAGGAAGAGCACACCTTGATCCTCGAGCGCGACCCGGATGGCCGCCACGGCAGCCTCGGAGGCGCCAAGATCGCCATCCCCTTCCGCCCGTTGGATGGTCGGAATGGACAGGCACGTGCATCCTGCAAGCTCGGCTTGGGACAATCCGAGGAGCGCCCGTCCGGCGCGCAACTGAGCGGATATGACCAGTCTCTCGTGCATCATGACCGTGCCTCTGCTGATCTCAGGACAGCAACATCATGATGACAAGATGTGGTTGACCTGATCATAAGTCGAGCATTCGCCTGTCATGAGCATGATGGGACAACTGAGCTGTGCCAGCCAGTTGGCGTCGGTCTCGAGTGTTCGCCCGCTGGTGTCCGTGTCATAGCCAGCAGCCCATCGAAGAAAGGCCTGATGCCGCTCATACATTGGACCACCAAGCTCGATCTCGCGTCCAAAGCGCTCGCGTTCCCGTGCACGAAGGCGGGCGAGCCTAACCTCGGCAGGGATGTACAGAAAGATCACGAGATCAAAGATCGGGATCAAGGCATCACCCCAACCGACGATCGAACCGGAAAGCACCCAGTTTCCAGCCCAACGGGTTGCAGCCTCCAGCATCCGTACGCGCTCGGCTGACGCTCGCTTGGTTTTGTAAGGTGGAACAGTCGGAAGCCAATACACATCGTCCACATCCACGTGCTGACACTCCAGCCGTTGAGCAAGCGCTCGCCCGAGCGTGGATGAGCCGCAGCCTGCCGCTCCGAAGATGTGAACGCGCTCCAAGGATCGCATCGTCCGGTCCTGCCCACCTGCGCAATCAGAAGTCTAATCGACTGAGCCGGAGGAACAAGGCAGGGTTGGACAGCCCGCGAATTCGCACTTCCCTCTGTAAAACTGCAATCGATGCTGACGCGGGAGGGGCGAAACTCATGGGTTGGCCTCGTCCGAGCGGCGATCCCGATCGCGACATTGCCGACGGGAAGGGAGCCGAAACTATGGGCTTCCTCCTCCAGATCATTAGAGCCTAAACTCTTTGCAGGCAGGAGGTCCGGTGACGGCGTTCCCTCACTGATTGGCGGCTAAGATGACCCTTCTCGCGGTCCGACACGTAACAAAGTATCACTATAGGCAGCCCGTCTCGTTCGGTGAGCACCGGATCATGTTCCGGCCCCGCGACAGCTATGATCAAAGGCTTCTGGACGCGCGGATCGAGATTGATCCGCCTCCGAGCGCGATGCGATGGATCCACGATGTCTTCGGCAACTGCGTCGCCATTGCGCGGTTCACCAAAGAGGCGTCCGAGCTGCGGTTCGAGAGCAACATCCGCCTCGACCATCTGCCTTTGAACGCGCCAGACTTCCAGATGGAGGATTATGCCCAGACCTATCCGTTCGCCTACAGCGCGGAGGAAATGCCTGACCTGACACGGGCCATGGAGCGGCAGTATCTCGACCCCGACCACCAGATCCATCACTGGGTCCAGAAGTTCCTGCATCAGGGACGCCCGACGCGAACGGGTGAACTCCTGATGACCCTCACCTACGCCATCAAGGAGAGCTTCACCTACAACAGACGCTCGGAAACTGGGATACAGGACCCTTTGACAACCCTGATGCTCAATCGCGGGAGCTGCCGCGACTTCGCGATCCTGATGATTGAGGCCGTGCGCGCGCTGGGGCTCGCGGCACGCTTCGTGTCCGGCTACATTTACAGCCCGAGCCTCGACGGTTCCGGCCATGTCGGTGGAGGCTCGACCCACGCCTGGTGCCAAGTCTACCTGCCCGGTGCCGGTTGGGTCGAATTCGACCCGACCAACGGCATCATTGGCAATCGCGATCTCATTCGCATCGCGGTGGCACGGGATCCCCGGCAGGCAGTACCGCTCTCCGGAACATGGATGGGCGAGCCAGGTGATTTCGAAGGAATGGCTGTCGAGGTGAACGTGACGGCCTCAGAGAGCAGCCCAGCGCGCCGCGCCGACAGGACAACCTCGCCCGACAGTAAGCTTTGGCAGCCCAACCCAGAAGGCACCCGATGAAGATTCGGGCAGGCTATCGGATTGCCTTCGAGTGTCCGCAGCCGACGCCGATGCTCCTGATGCTGAATGTTCATCCGTCGCGCGTGCCGGACCTTATCACGCCTGATGATCTCATGCGCGATCCTCCAGTCGAGTACAGGCAGTATCGTGATGCCTTCGGCAACGTCTGCACTCGACTGCTTGCGCCGGCCGGGCGGCTCGAGCTTTCAGCTGATTTCCTGATCCACGATTCCGGATTGCACGATCCTGTCGTTCCAAGCGCCGTGCAGCAGCCTGTCGAGGAGTTGCCTGACGACGTGATCGTCTATCTGCTCGGGAGCCGGTACTGCGAAACCGATCAGCTCTCAGACACCGCCTGGCGTCTCTTCGGCGGTATCCAGGGAGGGTGGGCGCGCGTTCAGGCGATCTGCGACTATGTGCATGATCGGATCATGTTCAATTATCAGGATGCTTGTGCAACCCGGACGGCTTGGCAAGGGTACAACGATCAGGTCGGCGTCTGCCGCGACTTTACCCATCTGGCCATCACCCTGTGCCGCTGCATGAACATCCCGGCGCGTTATTGCACGGGATACCTGGGCGATATCGGCATTCCGCCGATGGATTATCCGATGGATTTCAGCGCTTGGTTCGAAGCCTACCTGGATGGCCGCTGGTACACCTTCGATGCTCGGCACAACACGCCACGGATCGGGCGGGTGCTGATGGCCACGGGACGGGACGCGACCGATGTGGCAATCTCTACGAGCTTCGGTCCGTCCGTATTGACGGCCTTCTCTGTCGTCACAGACGAAGTGGCAAGCGAACACAATTGAGACAGGTTACGTGCCGTTGATCCATAACGTCCTTCTGGCATTGTCCTCGCTCGGACGCTCATCGACAGCTCATGGCTGTGTATCGGCATGCAATATTGTCCCTCCGACATGGCGCTCCGCAGAAGGAGTGCTTCTGTCAACGCTTTGAGCTCATGCAACACCATAAAGGGCAGGGAACATCATAGCCCTGGCTGATGCGGTCCTTGGAACTGTGCCACCCTGACCTAGAGATCGCCCGTCCAACAAGTCGCCGCCGGAAGGCATTGGTGGTATCCTGTCCCGTCATCATGGTGACTTCATGCAGGCGGGGGATTCAAGCTGTTCCCGCAAGCGGCCGGCTTGAGGCGTCGCTAGATCATCCGGGGGGCTGCATGTCCTCGTCTCACTACATCCACGGAACCAGCCCCGAAGAACAGCAGCGGCTAACCGCGATGAACCGCCTCCTCAACGAGCGGTTTCTCGCACAAGCCGCACTCGAACCCGGAGAGCGCATCGTTGATTTCGGCGCTGGGCTTGGACAGTTCTCACGCGCGATGGCGAGAACAACAGGTGTCCCGGTCGTGGGGATAGAACGCAGCAATGAGCAGATCCTCGAAGCGATGAGACAGGCGGATGCGGATGGCGAAACCCATCTCATCGATATGCGGCAGGGGAGCGCAGAAATCGCCCCCCTGACCAATAGTGAGTGGGGACGCTTCGACCTGGCACATGCCCGCTTTCTGCTCGAACACGTTCACAATCCCTTGTTCATCGTGCGAACCATGGCTCGGGCCGTGCGCCCAGGCGGGCGGATCATCCTGGCGGATGACGACTACGACGTGATGCGGCTCTGGCCGGAGCCGCCGGGGCTGGCCCCGGTCTGGCAGGCCTACCAGCGAACGTACGACCGCCATGGCAACGATCCCATTGTTGGCCGGCGCCTGGTGCAGCTTCTGCACCAGGCTGGCGTGCAGCCCCGTCGCAACACCTGGATATTCTTTGGGGGGTGCTCCGGGCAGCCGGACTTCGAGGGTTATGTCAGCAACTTAGCCAAGATTCTCGAGGGGGCCACCGACGCGATTGCCGAAACCGGCACTCCGCGCGAGACCGTCCAGGCTGTCTTGGATGCGCTTGCCACATGGCACAGACGACCGGACGCTGCGCTTTGGCATGGCATCGCCTGGGCGGAAGGGGTCAAGGTCTGACGCGACGGAGCGTCCGCGCATGTCTCGGGGCCAATGTGGATCGCTACTCCTTCATTGCGATGGACTTGCACCACCTATTGCTTGCTGGTCTCCCGGCACACCATGCTCTGACCCCATCAGCAGGCAAGACAGGATTTATCATTCCAAGATGATCAGGCATCTACGCCGAGTTAACTGGAGGAGATCCGTTGCCAGGGCATTCGCACGAAGCGTTTGGGGTTTGCCGCAAGGATCATCATCATCTCGGCAACATTTTCCGGTGTGACCAGGCCCACAAGGCGAGCCTCGCTGTTGACCACTCCGATGGCAGGTAAGCGACCATCCTGCATGAGGCGCAAGGCATCATCGAGCGGCAGACGATGATGAATGACAGGAACGTCGGAGCGCATGACCTCCACCGCCGGCGCGTCCGGACCTCGTTCGCGCAACGCGCGGATCATGTCGTCGCGCGTGAGCACGCCTCGCAGATGTCCCGCACCATCAACAATAGGGAATTCGTGTTGAGTGGTCTGGATTAGATACTGCACTGCGTCCTCGACACGGCTGCTGGGGGTCAGGATCTCAAACCGGGTGATCATCGCATCTGAGACCAGCAGCCCACGGGAGACCTGGCGCATCTGGACTGCATGAGCTTCCGAGGCCGCCCCCAGATAGACAAAGATCGCGATGAAGATCAGAAGCGGGTTGCCCATGAGGCCGAGCAGGGCAAGCCCAAACGCCAGGACCTGTCCGACTGTAGCGGCAATCTGTGTGCCGCGGCTGTAGCCCATGCGATAAGCCAAGATCGCTCGGAGCACGCGCCCGCCATCCATCGGAAACGCGGGGATGAGGTTGAAGATTGCCAGGAAGATGTTCACCGAGACCAAGCGGGCCAGCAGGCTCACTCCTGGATTCTGGAGCTCCATGCTCTCCCGCGGCAGAAACCCACCGAGCGCTAGGTATAGGACGGCCGCGATCATGAGGTTCACGGCCGGTCCAGCCAGGGCGATGACTAACTCCTGAGACGGCTCCTCGGGGATACGCTCGAGCCGAGCCACGCCACCAATGGGCAGAAGGGTGATGTCCGGTGTCTGCACGCCGTAGCGTCTGGCAGCCAGGACATGGCCGAACTCGTGCAGCAGCACACAGAGGAACAGAAGAACGATGAAGATGACGCCCTGGACGGCCGCATCGCGTCCACCCTGAGCGTAGTGCGTCACCGCAATCCAGACGAGGAAGAGAAGAAAGGTGAAGTGGACGCGAATGATCGTGCCCTTCACGGCCCCAATGGGGATCGACCAAGCCATACTCTCTCCTCAGGCCGCACCTCTGGTTCAGGAACGTCCGACCGCAAGGAAGAGTTCTGAGGCCTCCTGAGATCGCCAGAGTTCGTGCCAAGTGCCTGTGCGCCACTTATTGAGAGCGCCAAGCTCCTAAAACGAGGAGAGTATAAGGAAGTGTGGGGCAGCATTATCTCCCGCAGGCTTGGCTCTCATTGCACTGCCGCTGATCTGGCTTGATCGCCTGCCTCTCGGAGGGCCCTCACAGGCTGCCCCACAAAACCTCATGCTCTCCGGAGGAGGCACGTTAAGAGCGAAATGCGGGCTCTTAACAGCCGAGCTTAAGGGCGTGGGTGAGCCAGAGTTGCCCGTTTGGATCACATCCAAGGGGCACTCCCATCTCATCGCTGATGCCTTGGAGTCATGAGTGTCGGTCAGGTTGACAGGGGTAGCAAATCATTCATCCTCTCGGGCTTAGACGTTGCGGAGGAGCCATGGTCACGCACGTCTCTCACGGTTCACCACCGCGCCGAGCTCCTGGTCCGAAGGGGCTGCCGTTCCTCGGGAATTTGCCCGACCTCGGGCGTGATGTTCTGGGGTTCTTCACGCAATGTGCGCGCCAATACGGTGACATCGTCAGCTTTCGGTTAGCCGCTTGGCCGGCCATGCTCCTTAATCATCCTGACCTGGTTGAATACGTCCTGGTCAAGAACCACCAGAACTTCATCAAGCACCGCTTCTTCTGGCGCCATGTCGAGGCCATCTTCGGTCACGGGCTGCTCACCAGCGAGGGGAAGTTCTGGCACCAGCAGAGGCGTCTGGCAGCACCGGCTTTTGCTGGGTCTCGGGTGAACCGCCACAGTGGCACCATGGTGCAAGCCACCGAGTCCATGCTCCAGCACTGGCAGTCAGGACAGGTTCTCGATGTGCACCAGGAGGCTATGGCGCTTACCCTGCAGATCGCCGCCAAGACCCTGTTCGATGCGGAGACGAGCCAGGATGTGGCTGACGTCAGCCGGGCGATCGATGAGGTGATGGAGCAGATCGCAACCCGGTTCCGGCGCCCGTTCTGGCTTCCCGATGCTCTTCCACTTCCAGGCAATCTCCGCTATCGGCGCGGCGTACAGCGCCTGGATCGGTTGGTAGCCAGGATTGTCGCTGAGCGAGGGGACAAGGCTGAGGATCGTGGCGACCTGCTGTCCCAGTTGATGCTGGCCCGCGATGAGGCAGACCAGCCGATGGGTAAGCGCCAGATCCGGGACGAGGTCATCACCATGCTCCTCGCCGGGCATGAGACCACGGCCCTGACCCTCTCCTGGAGCTGGTATCTTCTCGGATTGCACCCTGCGGTGGACGAGCAACTTGCAGAGGAAGTGCATACAGTCCTGGGAGGGCGATCACCGACCGTCGATGATTTGCCTCGCCTTCGCTTCACTGAACAGGTTGTGAACGAGGCCTTGCGCCTGTACCCACCCGCCTATGCCATTGGCCGCGAGGCGCTGGCGGACTGTGAGATTGCGGGGTATCGCGTGCCGGCGGGCACCACAGTCTATGTCAGCCCGTGGGTGATGCATCGGGATCCGCGCTGGTTTGACAACCCACAAGCATTCCAACCCGAACGCTGGGCGAGCAATCTGGCAAAGGAACTGCCGCGCTTTGCTTACATGCCATTCGGCGGTGGGCCCCGCATTTGCATCGGCATTCGGTTTGCCATGATGGAGGCGGTGCTGATCCTCGCAACAGTGGCCCAACAGTTTCGGCTGACATGGCAGACGGCTCGGCCGGTTCAGCCGAACCCTCCATCACGCTCCGTCCTGGCGGAGGGGTTTGGGTCAAGCTCGCCTCGCGATCGCCTAGGGTCGTCCCGTAGAGCATAAGCCACAAGGGCCTTCGAACCACTAGGGCGGCGAGAGCCAGGCACATCAACAGGACGGGCAGGCGCATCGGGCTCCTCCAGCTGGCTGACTAACGGCCAAGCCTCACTCCTGGCGACGCAGGATCGCCGCCATTGCTCTTGTGGGTGAGGCCAGCTGGACTCGGGCAGGCGATGCTTCTCTCCAAAATGTCCGGGTTCCTATGGGCATTGACCAATGCGACTTCTCGAAACTTGAACAAGGTCCAATCTGGAGCTTATCGGCAGGAACGCTTTGGGCTTGCTCGTCGAGCCGTGGCTGTGAGAGGACTGCGTCCGGCCTGGGGCGCTTCATGCCAAGTGACTGGATGCCCTAGGTGTTCAGTCCCGGCATTTGATGGACCGGGTCAAAGGTGAAGCGTTTGGGCTCCTGTGTCCAGCATTTGCAGATGAACTCGTAGGGTGTGAGGCCCCTGAGGGTCTTCAGCCTTCGGCC
>NZ_JBVVAK010000204.1:0-11767 GCF_055792825.1 Microvirga sp. GN3 | reverse complement strand
AAGGAGGGCCACTCGTCTCCCGCCCGGGGCGGGGCAGGGGCCTCGATCAGAGCCCCGATCGGATCGGCGGCATCATGCATGCGATCGAGCACCCGCTGAGCCGAAGTCGGGCCGACGCCGGGCAGGAGCTGCATCAGCCGGAAGCCGGCGACCCGATCGCGCGGGTTCTGCACGAACCGCAGCATCGCGAGCAGATCCTTGACGTGAGCGGCATCGAGGAACTTGAGGCCGCCGAACTTCACGAAGGGAATGTTGCGGCGGGTCAGCTCCACCTCCAAGGAGCCGGAGTGGTGCGAGGTCCGAAACAGCACGGCCTGCTGCTTGAGGCTCATCCCATTCTCGCGGTTCGCGAGCACCTGCTCGACCACGTAGCGGGCCTGATCGGCCTCATCCCGCACCGCCACGAGTTGTGGCCGCTCGGCGGACGTGCGGTCGGTCCAGAGATTCTTCGTGAAGCGCTCGGAGGCAAGCTCGATTACTGCATTGGCGGCGGCCAGGATCGGCTGGCTCGAGCGGTAGTTGCGATCCAGCGTGACGATTTCGGCCGGCGGGCTGAATTGGGTCGGAAAGTCCAGGATGTTGCGGACGGTCGCTGCGCGGAAGGAATAGATCGACTGAGCGTCATCCCCGACCACCGTGAGGCCCTGGCCGCCCGGCTTGAGGGCGAGCAGGATCGAAGACTGGAGTCGGTTCGTATCCTGATACTCGTCGACGAGGACATGATCGAAGCGTCCGCCGAGTTCGGCTGCGATCGAAGGCTCGGCCACCATCTGGCCCCAATAGAGCAGAAGGTCATCGTAATCGAGCACATTCTGGCGCTGCTTGGCCTCGACATAGGCGCTGAACAACTGGCGCAGTTCGGCCGCCCATCCGGCACACCATGGATAGGAGGCCCGCAGTACCTCCTCAATGGCCATCTCGGCGTTCACACAGCGGGAATAGATCGCCAGACAAGTCGCCTTGGCCGGAAAGCGGCTCTCCGTCGTCGAGAAGCCGAGTTCGTGCCGGACGAGGTTCATCAGATCGGCGGAGTCCTCACGGTCGTGGATCGAGAACGCCGGATCGAGCCCGATCTCCAGTGCGTAGTCGCGCAGCAGCCGCGCGCCGATGCCGTGGAAGGTGCCGGCCCAGGTCAGGGCGTCGGTCATCACGCTGGCGCTCTGCCCCATGACCTTGCCGGCGATCCGTTCGACGCGCCGCGCCATTTCGGCCGCGGCCCGGCGCGAGAAGGTCAAGAGAAGGATGCGGCGCGGATCGGCGCCGTTGACGATCAGATGGGCGACGCGATGAGCAAGTGTGTTGGTCTTGCCCGAGCCTGCCCCGGCAATGATCAGCAAGGGTGCGGATGATGATTCACCCCCAGGACTGACGCCGTGCTCCACTGCCTGACGGTGCCGGGGATTGAGTTGGTCAAGGTAGGCGGTGTTGGCAGACACGGTCGAATCATTCCTTTGGGTCCACTATAGATCCCGTTTCCCGTTTTGTTCGCAACGGCACAGCTCGTCGCGCCGGAGAGGCGAGCGTGATCACTGGGTCGCATTTGGCAGACTTTCAGCATCGTCGATGGCACCCCGACGAGGTCGTTTGGCTGGGGGTATCCATCCTTCAACTCTCGATCATCGGCAGGGACATACCCGGCCATCATCCCATCCAATAACTCTCTCTTTACCCCCCATGGGCGACAGTCCCCGACGGCAGCAGTCCCCCTGCGTCTGCCTCAATGGATTTGCAAATACTCATGCGTAACTCATTCAAGCCTAATGATTTTCTTCCGGCCGCGATTCAGCAGGAAGCTCGGGACTTGGCAAAGACATCGGAGCTTCGAAAGACGGAGAGCACACAAGTCGGGGGCAGCATGCAGTTTGCTTGGCAAGCACCTTGGTCGTCGGTGGGAGAGACCGAGCCCGGGTGGTGGCCAGCCTTCGAGCTGTCCAAGGACGTGAGGGCAACACGCACACCTGACCGCTTCATCAAAAAGCAGCCTGAAACGAATGTCGTGACCTTGATTGCCGATGAAGGGCTGGAGGTCGCTCGCGCTGCCCGTGAGGAACATCAGGCGGCTCAGGAGGCGATCCATGACCGTCTCGAGAGGCTTCGCGCCGCCATAGAGGCAAGATCGACTGACGCCAGAGTTCCTGAAACCGAACTCGAGCCGAATCCCGTGGAATTGCGGCCGTCAGGAGAACAGCCTGACGAAGAGGCGGCTCATTTCCCCGATAACGACATTGCGGACGATGCCGAGATGACCCTCGACGACAATCCTGTCGTGGAGGAATTACACTCGGACGTGAGCCAGGAAATAGTGATTGACCTGATCGCCGAAGAGACTGCCAAACAGTTGATCGATGAGGAAGATCTGTCCAGCGCCGCAAAACTGCTTCTGCCGGTTCCCGTGCTCCCAGCAACACCAGCCTTCTCGGGCTTCGCCTTCCAATCGAGCCTTTATCACTTGGTTGTCGCGCCTGGATCATTCCTGATCGATGACACTCCGACAGAGAGTGCGGACTTCGCTCTGGGGATGGTCGCCGAGGAAGCGTACAACACGGGTGAGATTGAGCAGCCTACTGCGTATGAGGAGGAGATTGCTCTTTCCCCATCAGACTCGGACGAGGTGGCTGGGTTGGATGTTGTTGAACCCGGTCCGGGAGACGCAGTAGTCCATGATGCGACTGATGATATCGATCTGGGATATCTAGCCCTGTTCGGCAACGAGTTCGTACCCGCTCAAACGGTGAGTGAGGCTACAGCCGTCGCCGAATGCCAGGGAACGCCGGTTGAACCGGTCGTCACCCAGATCGCTCAGGTGATCGAGTTCCCACTTCACGAGCGGATACTTCAGGAGCGCGGTAAGAGCGCTGGATATGAGCTTCCGTCCATCGAGTTGCTCGCCCAGCCGCCGCAGCGGGAGGGAGAGATACTGACCGAGGATATCCTTGAGGAGAGGGCCGGACGGGTGGAAAAGGTCATCCGTGACTTTGGGGTGAAGGGCGAGGTTATCCACGTCCATCCCGGACCAGTGGTCACGCTGTACGAACTTGAGCCTGCGCCGGGTGTCAAATCCTCGCGTGTCATTGCGCTCTCGGAGGATATCGCCCGCTCGATGAGCGCGGTCTCGGCGCGCGTTGCGGTGATCCCCGGGCGCAATGCCATCGGCATTGAACTCCCGAATGCAACCCGTGAGACGGTGTACCTCCGCGAGATGCTGGAGGCGGCGGATTTCCAGGGATCGGTCCAGAAGCTTCCGATCTGTCTCGGCAAAACCATCGGCGGTGAGCCGGTCATTGCCGATCTCGCCCGCATGCCGCATCTCCTCGTCGCCGGCACCACCGGCTCGGGCAAGTCGGTGGCGATCAACACCATGATCCTCTCCTTGCTGTACCGCTTTACGCCGGAGCAGTGCCGCCTGATCATGGTCGACCCGAAGATGCTGGAGCTCTCGGTCTATGACGGCATCCCGCATCTCCTCACACCCGTGGTCACCGATCCCAAGAAGGCGATCATCGCGTTGCGCTGGGCGGTGCGCGAGATGGAGGATCGCTACCGCAAGATGTCGAAGCTCGGGGTGCGCAACATCGACGGCTTCAACGCCCGCGTGGTCGAGGCGAAAGCCCGCGGCGAGGTGATTACGCGGACCATTGAATCCGGGTTCGATAAGGAAACCGGAAAGGCCACCTATGAGGAGATCACGATTGACCTGACGCCGTTGCCCTACATCGTGGTGATCGTCGACGAGATGGCCGACCTGATGATGGTGGCCGGCAAGGAGATCGAGGGCGCGATCCAGCGCCTGGCCCAGATGGCGCGGGCTGCCGGCATCCATGTCATCCTGGCGACGCAGCGGCCGTCGGTCGACGTGATCACCGGCACGATCAAGGCGAACTTCCCGACAAGGATCTCGTTCCAGGTCACCTCGAAGATCGACAGCCGCACCATCCTCGGCGAGATGGGCGCTGAGCAGCTCTTAGGGCAAGGCGACATGCTGTACATGGCCGGCGGTGGCCGGATCACGCGCGTGCACGGGCCGTTCTGCTCCGACGAGGAGGTCGAGAAGGTGGTCAACCACTTGAAGCACCAAGGCGAGCCCGTCTACCTCGATGCCGTTACGGCCGACGATGAGGCCCCCGAGGAACTGGAGGTTCCGGAGCTTCCAATCGACGAGGACGAGGCTGGCTTTGCGTCAGGGGATGCCTACGAACAGGCCGTCAGCATCGTCCTGCGGCACAGGAAAGCATCGACATCCTACATCCAGCGGCGGTTGCAGATCGGCTACAACCGGGCAGCCTCCATCATGGAGCGGATGGAGAAGGAGGGGATCGTTGGTCCCGCCAACCATGCCGGCAAGCGGGAGATCCTGCGTGGAGAGTTCGAGGACTAGGCACCTGCCTCTGCAACTTCCCAAGCAGAGGTCCGGCGTCTCGCCGGACCTCCTTCTCGGCCGTGCGGTTCAGTCTAACGGCTCTGGCGATGCGTCGGCTGATGTTGTCTGGAGGTGAAGATCGTGACGTGTCCGATAATGCCGAAGGCCTTCATCTATCTCACACGGGCCAGCCATGAGCTTTTGCTTCTCGCCCATCCCATGCATCCGGAGGCTGGCCTCCAAGTTCCTGCCGGCACCGTTGTTCCTGGAGAGCTGCCGAGGGACGCCGCCCGACGGGAACTGGTCGAGGAAACCGGGCTTCAGGAGGTCGAGATCACGAATTTGGTGGGCGAGCGGGTGTACGACATGCGGCCATCTGGCAATAACGAGCGTCACCATCGCTACTTCTTCCATGCCATCCTGACAGGCAAAGCTCCGGAGCGCTGGCGTCACGAAGAACTTCATGGCGGGAGCGAGCCGATCCCGCTGGAGCTGTTCGGGTGGGATCTCAGCACCGGTCTACCGAATCTCATCGCTGGACATAAGGAGATGATCGGACGTCTTCTGGAGGAGTGGGGCAGGGACCAGCGCCAGTCGCTCGCCCGTCTAGTCCTCCGCCACGGGCTGCCGGTCTGTCTCCCTGGCATTGGAACAGCGGCACCTTCTTCGTCGAAGAGCGGCGCTTGTGATCCATTCCTGCAAGGGTACCCAGACGTTGACCCCGATCAGGACCGTTATTACCTTAAGCTCATGATCATGTTCGCTCACGCTCTGCGACTTCGCCTCCCGGTCGTTCCGACGGCCGGGGCTTCCATCCTGTTCGCGAAGTAACCTGGGCGGCGCTCCTCTCGCGCGTTCGCCCGAACGCAGAGAGTCGAGCCATGAAAGCCGATTTCTACTGTGCCGTGATGTTCCCGTATCCGTCCGCGGCGGGGCTGCATCTGGGGCACTACTACAACTACGCCATCATCGATTCCTACTGCCGTTGGCTGAGGCATCGCGGCATGACTGTCTTCCAGCCCTTTGGCTACGACGCCTTCGGACTGCCGGCCGAGAACTACGCCCGCAAGGTCGGTCGCGACCCGGCCGATGTGACCTACGAGAACATCGAACAGTTCCGAGCTCAACTGGCGCGGATGAACACCTGCTATGAGGAGCGCCTGGTCACCTGCGACCCTTCCTACATGAAGTGGACGCAGTGGATCTTCACGCGCCTGCACGAGCGCGGGCTGGCCTACAAGGCCTGGGGCGAGGTGAACTGGTGCCCATCCTGCGAGACCGTGCTGGCCAACGAGCAGGTGATCGATGGCCATTGCGAACGCTGCGGCAGCGCGGTCACCCATCGGGACATGAACGAGTGGTACTTCCGGATCACGGACTACCGCGATCGCCTGATCGCCGGCCTGGACAGGATCGACATGCCGGATTCCACCAAGCGGATGCAGCGGGCCTGGCTGGCCAACCTGAGGGACTGGTGCGTCTCGCGGCAACGGACATGGGGGTGTCCGATCCCGATCGAGGGCGAGACGGATACCCTAGACGGGTTCGTGGACTCCTCCTTCTACTACCTGCGCTATCTGACCGACAGCGACACCGAGTTCCTGCCCGCAGGCTGCTACCAGCCCGTCGACCTGTACGTCGGCGGGGCCGAGCACGCCTGCATGCACCTGATCTACACCCGGTTCATCCATATGGTCCTGTTCGACATGGGCATCGTCCCGCAGGAGGAACCGTTCAGGAAGGTGATCCACCAGGGCGTCATCAGGAAGGACGGGGCCAAGATGTCGAAGTCGAAGGGGAATGCTGTCAGTCCCGATGACTACGACCCGGACGAGCTGCGGCTGTACCTGATGTTCATCGGCCCCTACTTCGAGGGCGGCGAGTGGTCGGACGAGCACATTGTCGGGCAGCGCAGGTTCTTGTCGAGGATGCGGCGGTGGCTAGAGAGCCGGGGCACCGACCGGATCGACCTAAAGCCCTTCGAAGATCAGGTCGACCGTGACGTGCGGGCCTTCAAGTTCAACAAGGTCGTGAGTGGGTTCATGGAGTTCTACAACCGTCACAAGAACCTGAGATTGGACGACGAAACGGCTCGACGGGTCGAAAAGGTGCTGCGGGTATTTGTCCCCGGATTTCGTTCGTGACGTTCTGACGACGAGAGTGGTGGATGCTTATCTTAAGCCAGTTAGCTGTCGGTGGTCCTGATCACCATGGGGACAGCGCGACCCGCGATTGCCTCAAATGAGTGATGTGCGCAATGAGCAGCGAGGCGGAGAGATGCCATAAAGGTCGCGATCTCCGCCCGTGAATCTCATCATGACTTCAGGTCGGCAGAGTCATCGAAGAGCAGATGAGGTCGCGTGGTGCTTGAAGGTCGGCTTCCGGCACGTCCCAGAACCGGACTGAATGACCGCCTACACCGGGTACACCGGACATTCCTGGAGCCCGGGCGACTTCCTTGTATGACCGAGAGTGTGTCAAAACGCAGGATCTGGTAGCTTTGTGCGGTAGCATGGACTGGAGGGATCGCGATGAAGCGGTTTGTCCAAGGCCAGGAGCGCAGCCAGGGCACCTTGTTCCCTGCCTACCTCGACGAGTACATCAGCGAGGACAATCCGGTGCGGGTGATCGACGTCTTCGTCGACGAACTCGACCTGCGCGCGCTGGGGTTCGACGGCGTTGTCCCGCAGGCGACAGGCCGCCCGGCCTATCATCCGGCGGCGCTGCTCAAGCTCTACATCTACGGCTATCTCAACCGCATTCCCTCGAGCCGCCGCCTTGAGCAGGAGACCAGCCGCAATCTCGAGCTGATGTGGCTCACCGGCCAGCTCCAGCCGGATCACAAGACCATCGCCCGCTTCCGCAAGGACAACGGACCGGCCATCCGGGCGGTATGCCGCCAGTTCGTCGGGCTGTGCCGCAAGCTCAACCTGTTCTCGCAGGCGGTGGTGGCCATCGACGGTTCCAAGTTCAAGGCCGTCAATGCCCGCGACAAGAATTTCACGCCGGCCAAGCTCGCCAAGCGGATCGCGCAGGTGGAGGCCAGCATCGCGCATTACCTCTGCGCCCTCGACACGGCGGATCGACAGGAGAGCGAGCTGGCGCAGGAGAAGGCCGGACGGATCAGGGACAAGATCGCGGCCCTCCGAGAGCAGATGCAGCAATTCCGGGAGCTGGAGCAGCAAGTGCTGGCCGCGCCCGACCAGCAGATCTCGCTGACCGATCCGGATGCCCGCGCGATGGCCACTCGCGGCATCGGCACCGGGATCGTGGGCTACAACGTGCAGGCGGCGGTGGATGTCCAGCACCATCTCATCGTCGCGCATGAGGTGACCAACAGTGGCTCGGATCGGGGCCAGTTGTCGGGGATGGCTCAGCAGGCACAGGCGGCCATGGGCACGCCGAGCCTGGAGGCTCTGGCCGACCGCGGCTACTACAAGGGTGAGGACATCCTGGCCTGCGGGCGAGCCGGCATCACGCCCTCTGTGCCCAAGACCCTCAGTTCCGGCGCTAAAGCCGAAGGCCGCTTTGGCAAGCAGGACTTTGTCTATCATCCTGAGGATGACACCTATCGCTGTCCCGCGGGAGAGCGCCTGACGCGACGGTGCTCCACCGTCGAGCATGGGATGCTGCTGCACCTCTACTGGACCACCTGCTGCGAGAGATGTGCGCTGAAGGAGCAATGCACGACCGGCAAGCAGCGGCGCATCAAGCGCTGGGAGCATGAAGACGTGCTCGATGCGATGCAGGAGCGGCTCGACCGGGCGCCGGAGACGACGCGCCTGCGCCGGCAGACGGTGGAGCATCCGTTCGGCACGATCAAGGCGTGGATGGGCGCCACACACTTCCTGACCCGAACCCTGGAGCGGGTGCGCACCGAGATGAGCCTGCATGTGCTCGCCTACAACCTGAAGCGGGTTCTGGCGATCCTCGGGCCTGGACCGCTGCTGGCGGCGATCCAGTTCTGAGGGGGCATCGCCACAAGCACCAAGCTGATCACGATGGCTCAGACACCAGGGAGACTGCCGTCCAGCCTAGTCGAAGAGCCAAACGGCCGTTGTCACGCGCGCTTCAGCCAATCAGAGAACCACATCGACGAACTCAATCCGTCGCGATCTGTGTTTTGACACACCCTCAACCCAGAGGAGACTCAACCCGCGGTCAGATCAGTCGCTTCCCCCGAATCATGAACTCTGTCGGCTGGCATGCTCTTCCCGGCGGCGGATGGAACGACCCGATCGCCGTAAGCGGCAGTCAGGGCTTGGACGGCACGCCAACCCGTGCAGTGACCGGGCGATATCAAGGCTAAGTCGAACGGCGCCAGCGCTTCGACCGGCTCCGGGATGATGGGCACGCTCGCCGAGATGATCGAAAGCCTGGAGCGCGTCGTCGCCGATCTGGAGGCAATCTGGGCCGTTGTGCGGCCGACGGAAGCCCAGTTCCACGACGCTTCCTGCATCGAACACTGATCGGTTGGTGCGTAACCTGCTGCCGCGTCTTGTGGGCGCCGCATGGGGCCACCCCGGCTTCCCAGGCGACCGCCGCCCGATTCGGACTTCCAACATCTGGATCATGGCTGAGGATCACGGATGTACCCGGACGCTCTCTGGGTGGTACCGTCTCGGCTACCCATCGAGGCTGGGACGACCCACGCGTGATTCGCATGAGGATGCGATGGACGACGATAAAGAGAGGTTCGCGGATGCACTCCGCCGTGTCCGGGCAACGGGCTCCATGGGCCTCTCGCCGCGCCCGACCGTCCTCAAGGATTTGATTGGAGCCACCATGCCACCGAAGCACCGGGCCCATCACTGGGGACCACTCGCGGACGATCCATGGATGGCCTTGGCCGTGGAGGGCGACATCGTCAAGAACGAACTCCTACGGCGGGCCGGGGGCTACCTCGAGGAGGAGCTAGCCGCCAACTGGCTTGGCATGACCGCGGAGGAGTTGCGACAGCACACCGAGGCGGGTGACCTGCTCGCGGTGTCCTTCGACGGGCGCCTGCTCGTCCCCGCCTTCCAGCTCAGGAACTCCATGACGCTGTTGAGGATCCGCGAGATCCTCGCCGAGATGCCGATCCGATCGCCATGGATGCGCCTGGAGTGGTGGCTGACGCCCGATGATGCCTTGGGCGGGCAGACCCCTCTCGAAGCCTTCCAGCGCGGTCAGGAGGCGGAGGTCCGAGAGATCGCCCGATCCCATGGAGCGGACTAGCATATGAACGAGAAGAAGGATGCCGAAAAGACCTTCGGGGAAGCCCTGGACGAGATGGGCTGGAAACCCGTTGATCTTGGTCGCCGCATCATCCTCCGAGAGAGGCACCGGACCAACCGCCTAACCCGATATCGCGCTCCTGGGTCGATGGCGCACGTCCGCCATACCCTCTTGTCCATCAAGGAAGACCTCGAGGCGCGGGGCATTCTTCACGTCTGGGTCTATGGCTCGGTTGCGCGAGGCGACCAGCGCGAGGACAGCGACATCGACTTGGTGGTCGAGATCAATCCCGCGGCCAGGATGTCGCTCACTGGCTTCGCACGGCTCCGGCTCGACCTGACGGACGCGCTCCAGCGGACGGCCGATCTCACCGAGTGGCATTTGCTGACGGACGAGTCACATGAGACCGCACGGAAGTATGCCGTTGAGGTATTCTAGTCCCGGAAGACTACAATAGTAATTCTTGTCGACACTCGCCCCGATCCTGGCCGGAGCGCACCTGCACGGCACCATCGAACTGCGAAAGTATGTTGAGCTCGATAGAAGACCCGTGTCGGATCACCTCTTCCTCGTGGGACCGGACGGGCCCCCGTCACATTGATTGCAGTCAAGAGGCGCTGACCTATTTCCGGAGCGTCGTCGCCGCAGTGGGACGCCGCTCGGAAGCCGACATGAGGCGAGCCCATGTCTTTTCGGTAGGCGCGCCTCGCGCTGAAGGCGCGAACGAACGCCGAGCGCCCTCACGGACCCGGACGACCCGAAGACAGAAGGTTCCTTCATCCATGAAGAAGATCGGTTTGGCCATCATCGGCCTTGGGCCTGCATCGCAACCACATTCGAAAAGCCTCCTCGACCTCTCGGATCGGATCGACGTGCACTGGGCGGTAAGCCGCTCACCCGAACGCGTTCAGGCCTATCAGCAACAGTTTCCCTTTCGTACGACGACCGATCTCGACGCCGCCATCCAGGATCCGGCCGTCGATGCGGTCCTGGTCCTTACGCCACCGAGCAGCCACCTTGAGGTGTCGGAACGCTGCTTTGCGGCAGGAAAGCATGTGCTGGTCGAAAAGCCTCTGGAATTGACCCTCGACCGAGCCGAGCGCCTCGTTGCTGCGGCGCAAGCGGCACGCGTCACGTTCGGGGTTGTTCTCCAGCAGCGGTTCAGGCCCGGGAGCCTGAGACTGCGGCAGGTGCTCCGTAGGGGAGAGATCGGCACGGTTCAAGCGGGTTTCCTGTCCGTGCCGTGGTGGCGCCCGCAGAGCTACTACGATGAGCCGGGACGTGGCACCCTGGCTCGGGACGGCGGCGGGGTTCTGCTGACCCAGGCCATCCACTCTCTCGATTTGTTCCGATCGCTGGTTGGCGTTTCAAGCGTCGTTGTCGCCGATGTGCGGACAACCGATCTTCATCGCATGGAGACGGAAGACTACGTCTCGGCACTCCTGCGGCTGGGCAATGGGTCGCCGGGAACTCTGATGGCAACGACGGCAGCCTATCCCGGGCATCCTGAGCGCATTGAAGTCATTGGCACAAAGGGATTTGCATCGCTTATAGGCGGAACCCTTCGCTTGTCCTTCCTGGATGGGCGGGAGGCAATCGTCGAAGCTGAAGGTTCGACGGGAAGCGGTGCGAGTATCGTGGATTTTCCTCATGATGCTCACCGGGCGCTCATCGCTGACTTCGTGGATGCCATTCAGGGTGGACGCCAGCCCATCGCGTCAGGCGAGGAGGCCTTGGAGAGCCAACGCCTGATCTCGGCAGTGCTTGATGGTGGGAAGAGTGCTCAGCATCGAAAAGAACGATAATCTCTCTGCCCAATCGTTCGCTGATCTCAATGTCGATCTGCTGTTCAACGAGAAAGTGGGCGACAATCCGATCCTAATCATTGCTGGGATTAGCGACGGTATGGCGCTCCCGGAACATTGGCGGCAGTCATTTGGCGTGGCGGGGACGGCTCCACCGATTGCTGTCAAATGTGTATGCCTGCCAGTCGGAAGGTCAATTTTTGGCACACCTGAGACCTAAGCCTGAAGGCCGCAATCCTCATCAAACCGGACGTTCCGAAAACGCAGGGAATCTCAGTTCCTGTTAAGGCTTGTTGGATGCCTGCCGCGGCGGAACGGTGCTGCTGCACGAGCGGCAGGCGTTCGACAAGCCTCAAAGGAGGAAACCGCGGAACACCACGCTTAGGCT
>NZ_JBVVAK010000203.1:0-11768 GCF_055792825.1 Microvirga sp. GN3 | reverse complement strand
CGGTGGCTCTCGTCCAGGGCGAGGTGCGCCGCCATCGGATCCTGCTGCGGACCGAGCTGGCGCTTGACCTCCCGCCCGTGGCGGGCGATCGGGTGCAGTTGCAGCAGGTGATCCTGAATCTGGTACTGAACGGCCTCGAGGCGATGAAGGAGGGGGCGGAGCGGCCACGCGAGCTGCTGATCCGGTCCCGGCTGGATGAATCCGGGGCCGTGCTGCTCGCCGTGCACGACACCGGCGTCGGGCTAGACCCACAGAATATGGAGCGGGTGTTCGAGGCGTTTTACACGACCAAGCCGGACGGCCTGGGCATGGGCCTGGCAATCTGCCGCTCGATCATCGAGGCGCATGGCGGCCGGCTGTGGGCCCGCGCGAATGAGCCTCAAGGGGCCGTGTTTCTGTTCACCCTGCCGTCAGACCAGGACGAGAACCGCTCCCACTGAGCACGCCGGCCCAGGGTCGGTGGCGCAAGGGGCATCGTCATATCTGGACGCTCCCCTTTGGCAAGGGATTTGTTGACGTGTTTGCAAGGTGGTCGGGTGCAGTCATATCTACGGCCTGTAAGTGCGGCTCATGTGGCCGCTCGCCCTTCTCTATTCGGCACCTCCACGTCAAGCATTCTCTTTTCAACCCTTTGGTATAGCGCATGGCACCGTCAACTTAACGCTTTTCCTTGCTCTTTCCGGTGCTTAGGTCCGGAGCGGGCCACGCATTTTCAAGAGCTTAGACCCGCCGGGGAAGAGCTGAAAACGCCAGAAGACGGCCTTTACTCAGTTAAGTTGACAGTGCCGGGTTAAATTGACGGTGCCCTCCCGCCTGCGGCTTTGCCCAGCCGACCACCGCGCCGGCCCGGCAGGCCTGTGCGGCCAGCAACGCTCAGTCCTTTGTGGGAGAGGTATATTCTTTGGAGCTTGCTGACAGGGCCCGCCGGGCCGCAGGTGCCCGTGAGGTGCGCAAGATCGAGCCCGGCGGCGGCGCCTACACGACGGACCTCGACTCCGACCGGTTGAACGTCGAGGTGGACCGCACCGGGATCGTGACGGGTCTCCGCTGCGGGTAAGGACCCATGCACAATGGCGGGTCGTTTGCCGGAGTAAGCGGAGTCACCGGGATCTCTGGCGGTGAGGTCGGCGGCACACCGACCGGCTCATTCGGCGGAGGGACGTTGTCCGGGACAGGTGAGGGCACGTCAATCGGCTCGGGCTGCGGCGGCATCTCAGGCGGCTCTGGCGGAGGGGTCGGATCCGGAGCGGGATCAGGGATACGCGGATCGGACATCAAGGTCGTGAGTGCTCCTTGTGCGACTACTTTGGATCAAGTCGCTGATCGCCCCCTGGAGAGCCGGGTGGGGGGAATGACGGGGGTTCTTCCGGTGTCGGGCGGCTCGATGGTGTTGTCCGGCTTCAGATCCCTGGGCGGCGGGATCACCCCGTCGCACCGGCGGAGACGGTCGCTCAAGGAACTACCAGGGCAGGTCGATCCGGTCGAGCCCGGGTCCTGCGGCGGAGACCTATCCGAACGGGGCTCGCTTGGGCCGGGCGAAGCGGATGTTTGGGCGAGCGCTGGCGTCAAGCTGCACAGACCGATAATGAGGCCGAGAATCAGGAGGTGGGAAAGCTTGCTCATGCACTGTGACTCCGGTTCAGCAGTCTGGTTGCTGGAGGACGTCTCATGGCACCATCGCGGCCCGTTTCCGTTGACCTGGCGGAGAACGGAGGGCGTTCGTCATGCCCAGCAAACCCGATGCTTCAGACCGACCCTCGATGAAGCCCGATCTGCCTGGCAAGCCGCCGGTCACGCCGATGCCGGACCCCTGCAACCCGGTGGCCAATCCAAGCCTTGCTGACTGTCCGGACCAGGGACCTCAACCGCCCAGGGATCAAAAGCCGCCGCAGCCTCCCGATGCGACGCAAAGCTCCAAGGTGCCACAGCCGAGGCAGCGGAGGCCCTGACCTCTCCCATCGCCTGTGAGCTCATGAAGGAGGCGGGCTCATCCCACCTCCCTCATTTCAGCCTTACTGTTGCGGCGCAGTGCCGGGCCGGTTGGGGTTGGCCGGGGGCGGGCTGGTGGTGCCCGTGCGAGCGGCGCCGGCCGCGCTGTAGCGGAACACCGGCGCATTCTGCAGGTCCGCCTTGGTCATCTTGACCATCACCCGGTCCGGCACACCGTCATCGGCAGCTGCGCCGGTTGTCGCGGCGGTGCCTCCCGCAGTGCCGGTGCTGCCGGTAGTGCTCGGCTGGCCCGCCGGAGGTGCGGCGCCCGGGCTGGCCGGAGCGGTCGCCCCGCCCGTCGTGGTACCCGGGGCAGTCTGGCCCGCAGCGGCCTAGGGCGGGGCGACCGCCATCCATTGCACCTGGTCATAAGGGATCGCGACGTCCTTCTCGCCGATGCCGAGGAAGCCGCCAACCCCGACCACCACCGCCTGGATCTTGCCATCCTTGCCGACAAGCACCTCGTCGATGTCGCCGATCTTCCGGTTATCGGCGCCATAGACCTCGATCCCCGTTAGCTTCGAGCCGCGCATCAGGTCCGGCGTCATCTGCGTGATCACCTTCCCGGATCCGGCTGGCTGTGTCGGTGCGGGGCTCGTCTGCGCCAGGCCCGATTCGGCCATCAGCGCCGTTGCCGCCAAGCTGGCGGCCAGTTGCAGTTTCCGCATGCTGTCCTCCTTGGACGTGCGTTGCCCTGGTGCGGGGCGCTCACGAGGGACGACGGTGAGGATGGTATGGAGTTCTACATTCCGGAGCGGAGCGTGCGGGCGCGCACGCCGCACCCGATAGGCGAACCGGCCTGGGGCACGGGTGTTGGTTCCAGAGACCATGCCGAGATACAGCAAGGGCCGTGATCTGCACGATCGTGTTGCCGCGACCGGGCGTCCCAGCCAGGAGGCAGCCGGCACGAGACTGCCCCTTGGCCCCGTGACGGCGCAGCATCATCTGCATCCGCGATGCCGTTGAACGGGTGCCGTTCATTCATGACCTCAAACAGCAGACAACCGAGTGGAGACAGCATGTTCTTTGTCGTGACTGGGAAGGGGCAGAACGGGACGGTGGCGGTCACTTGCAACAGCGCCGCCGCGGCTTTGGAGAAGGCACATCAGCTGGACACGGACGGTGTCATTGATCTCCTCATCACGGATGCGGACGGGCTGCAGCACGCCCCGGCTGATTTCGACCGGCTCTACGTCGCACAGGCCCCGTAGGCCAAGGCGTGTCAGTCCGCCGAACTGGAGAATGGGCGGGTGGGCATTTCACTGCCATGTAACCGCACCCTGTGCACAAAGTCTGGCTCCAGACCTGAACAAGACAGGTGCCCGCAGGGCACTTTTCCTGCCGAGCGGCGCTGGTGGGCAAAGCCAACTTTGCGAGGTGCTTGTACAATACGGCTGCTGAGACTTTCCGGCTCAGCAACCAGTCTCTGAGGAGGCAGCATGGCTATCGTGCGGCACATTCTGGACAAGAAGGGCCAGCTCGTATGGACGATCCGGCCTGATGACACAGTCTTTGCGGCAATCGAAGAAATGGCACGCAAGGACGTGGGCGCCCTCGTTGTTGTCGAGAACGGTGATCCCATCGGCATCTTCACAGAACGCCACTATGCCAGGGACGTGTTCTTGAAAGGCCGATCATCGCCGACAACTGTGGTCAGGGACGTCATGAGAGCAGGCTTTGCTTATGTCACGCCTGATCGGACAGTCGAGGAATGCATGGCGATTATGACAGCCGAGCGCGTGAGGCACCTTCCCGTCATGGACGATGGTAACCTGGTTGGGCTGGTCTCAATCGGAGACCTGGTCAAGAGCATGATTGAGGACAGGGAGTTTGTCATCGATCAGCTGACAAACTACATTGCAGGAACCCGGTAATCTAATCGTGAGAATACTTCCGCTTGGTGTCCTTAGAATTGAGAGTGAAGGTTTTTCATGGGATCGTCTCTATAAGCAGCATGACGGCACTGCCGGATAGGAGGATCTAGCGGAAGGAGTGGTAGTGCTCAGGACAGAAGGGCAGCAAGGGAGTGATGGACATGAGGAGCCAAGCAGCACAATGATGCCCTCCGATCTGTGTCGCGTCACCACCGACTGCGCAGGCCAGATGACCAGAATCCCGTTCAGCCCTGTTCCGGCCTTCGTTCGCGGCTACCGTATTCTCCAAGGTCGTCACGCCTATCGAGGCATTTACTCCGCCAGCCCGGCTCCTAGGACGTGATCAGGGCTGGAGCGGCGGAGTGTCAGCTTTCGATTCCGCGGGAGAGAGGCTATGACACCAGACCTTTGCGAAGCCTTCCGTCGGAATTCCGATGGCTCCTGGACCTGCATCAAGCCAAGCGTGCTCACGGTCGGCGGACAGGCCGTCACCATCGAGGTCGAGCAGACGGTCAGGCCTGGAGAACTCCTCGGCGACTATGATCTTGCCGCCTACCTGGAGCAGACCTGCGCCCACGGCGACACTGCCGGGTGAGGGGTCCCGTCGGGCTGTCGCAAGGAGGGCTTCATGCCGCGTCCTCTCCTCCTGATCACCGGATCGAGCGGCTTCCTGGGGCAAGCCATGGCAGCCCGCCTGGTGCGGCACTACCGGGTGGTCGGGCTCGATACCGTCCAGCCGAAGAAGCCCATGGAGGGTGTCGAGACAGTTCTGGTCGATCTGACCTCCGATGACAGCGTGCGGAATGCCCTCACCGAGATCCGCCGCCGGTTCGGCGCCCATCTTGCTTCGGTGATCCACCTGGCGGCGTACTACGACCTCTCCGGTGAGCCCGATCCCAAGTACCAGAGCGTGACAGTGGAGGGCACCCGCCGCCTCCTGCGGATGCTAAAGCGTGAGTTCGACAAGGTTGAGCAGTTCGTCTTCGCCAGCACGATGCTCGTTCACGCCCCCACACAACCGGGTCGGCCAATCACCGAGGATTGGCCGCTAGCACCCACGTGGGCCTACCCACAGTCGAAGGTCGAGACAGAGCAGCTGCTCCTGGCCGAGCATGGTCCGATCCCGGTCGTGAGCCTGCGGCCGGCCGGCGTCTACGACGAGCGCTGCCGCTCGGCCTTCCTCGCTCAGCAGATCGCCCGCATCTACGAGCGTCAGCCCACCAGCTATCTGTTCGCCGGTGATCCTGACCATGGCCAGCCTTCGCTGCATCTCGACGACTTGGTCGATGCGGTCGAGCGCGTGGTGAATCGGCGTGACAAACTGCCGGGTGAGGTCACGTTCCTCCTCGGGGAAACCGAGACGCCCAGCTACAAAGCCTTGCAGAAACGCATCGGCGAGCTCGTCCATGGTGAGCCCTGGCCGGTGGTGGCACTGCCCAAGCCGCTGGTTGAGGCGGGCGCCTGGGTGCAGGAGGAGGTGCTGGCGCACGATCCCTTCATTCGGCCCTGGATGGTCGAGATTGCCGATGATCACTATGAACTCGACATCGGCCGCGCCCGCACGCTCCTGGGCTGGTCGCCGCGCCATTCCCTGCTGGCGACGCTGCCCGCCATGATCACGGCACTCAAGACCGATCCGACGGACTGGTACCAGAACAACAAGCTCAATCCGGCTGTGGTCGCGGGCGCAGAAGAGGAACTGCGAGAGGTGGTCGAGCGGCAACCATCCGCCGACCACCCAGCGGTGCGGGCCGTCGACACCGCCCTCGCGCAGGAGCACGGGGCCACGCTCTGGGCGCACCTTGCCAACATCGCGCTGGGCCTGTGGCTGCTGGCGAGCCCGTTCGCCTATGGTCTGTTCGATCCGGTCGGCCCACTGCCGCTACCGCCCGCCGCCGGCCACGAGCTCCCGCCGCCTGAGCTACGCAATGCCAGGCTGGCCTGGAGCGAGATGATCAGCGGCGTGGCCGTGATCGGGCTGTCATGCCTTGCTCTTGCCCGTCCCCGCTCCTGGGTGCCATGGGCCGTGGCGTTGGTGGGCACTTGGCTGCTGTTTGCCCCTTTGGTGTTCTGGACGACGAGCGCCGCTGCCTATGCCGTTGATACGCTGATCGGCACGCTGGTGATCGTGTTTGCCGTCATGGTGCCGCCGCAGCCCGGCCTCAGCCGCAAGGCCCTAGCCTCGCCGGCAGACGTACCGCTCGGCTGGTCGTATTCGCCCTCATCCTACGTGCAGCGCGTGCCCATCGTGGCGTTGGCCTTTGTCGGCCTGTTCATCTCCCGCTACTTGGGCGCCTTCCAGCTCGGGCACATTGACGGCCTGTGGGATCCGTTCTTCTCCGGCCATGGCGGCGGGCGCAACGGCACCGAGGCGGTCGTCACGTCGAGTGTGTCGAAAAGCTTTCCCATCGCCGATGCCGGTCTGGGAGCGGTCACCTACATCCTCGACATTCTGACCGGCATCATCGGTGATCAGCGCCGCTGGCGCACGATGCCATGGCTGGTGCTGCTGTTCGGACTGCTGGTGGTGCCGCTGGGTGCCGTGAGCGTCGGCTTCATCATCATTCAGCCTACGATCATTGGTGCGCTGTGCACGCTCTGCCTTGTGCAGGCGGTGATCACGGTCCTGCTGATCCCGTACTCGATAGACGAGGTGTTCGCGACGGCGCAGTACCTGTGGCAGAGCCGGCGCGTCGGCCACTCCGTCTGGCGCACCCTGATCTTTGGCGGTCCGGTGCTCTCAGAACAGCGCGATCCCGTGCAGGGCTTGAACATGCCCATCAGCCAGATCGCCTGGGAATTCCTCAAGGGCGGCGTGACTTATCCCTGGACGCTGATCGGTTGCACGCTGATCGGGGTCTATCTGCTCTGCACGCGCCTGCTCTTTGGCGTCGAGCCGCCCTTGTACTTCAGCGATCATACCGCAGGCTGCGTGGCGATTGTCATCGCCGTCACGGCCTGGGCCGAGGTGGCGCGGACGGTGCGGCTTCTGAATGTGCCGCTTGGATTGTGGGTTGCAGTCTCGCCGTTCCTGCTCGACGGCGGCACCGCCATTGCCTTGGCCGCCGATCTCGTCGCGGGCCTTGCCCTGGCCGGGCTCAGCCTGCCGCGCGGGGCTCGCAGCCAGGAGCATTATAGCGGATGGGATCAGTATATCCTGTAGTCGAGCTTGATCGGTTCTAAGCGGAGAGACATCTGATCCCGTCGTTCACGATGCCGCGGAGATTATCGCCGTTCCACAGGGAAACTCTCGTCGAGGAAGGATTGCGCTCTTCGGATGCTCTGATGCCGGAGAACCTCGTCTTTGATGACATCAGAATTCCGTGATGCATCCAGGCGGACCCAATCCAACTCCCCGCAATTGCGTCCGGCCTGCATGCGGACAACTTCCGCTGTTGCATCGGACGGATCGTTCTGGCGAGCCGCCACCCGAGAGACCAGCACCTCCACCGGGGCCTGAAGCCAATACCCCATGAAGGGAACATGGCTCACGGCCGCAAGCTGCTTGATCCTCTCTCGCTCCCGAGGTTGAGCAAAGACGGCATCGACAACAACGCCAGAGCCCACACGCAACGCTCGTTCAGCCTGCTGCCTTAGAGCCGCATAGACCTGCTCGGAGACCTCTGGATGGTAGGTACTATCCGGCAGCCGCGCATGGACCGGTACTCCATGAAGCTGTTTTCGGATGCGATCGCTATTCAGAATGCGAGCCCCTGGAGCCGGCCCCAGATAGGGTGCGACAAGCGAGGCTATGGTCGATTTGCCGGATCCGCTCAACCCTCCAATTGCCACAAAGACAGATGGCGCGGGCTCCAGCAACGACCCAGCAAGATCGAAGTACTGCCGGGCCTCGGACCGGACCGCAGGCTGGCCGCTGTGTCTGGGGATGCGCTCTCCCCCTGAGCCGCCGTAACATGAGCACGGACCATAGCCCGGATGGCCATAAAGAATGGGATGAGCCCGAGCCCCTCGGTTTCGTCCGCCCAATCGAGATAGCGGTTGAGCAAGGTATTTGCCAACCACTGCTGGTTTCGGTGCCACAAATCCATCAGCAGGAAAGCCAGATCGTACAGCACATCGATGGTGGCCAGGCTCTCGTCAAATTCGAGGCAGTCGAACAGGGTCGGGGTTCCACGCCACAGGCAGATGTTGCGAAGGATGAGGTCGCCATGGCAGCGCCTAACCTTGCCGGAGAAACGGCGGCGTTCCAGCACCTGTGAGTGATCCTGGAGCGCTCGCCGGAATCTTTGCGCGATTGCGGCTCCCATATCCTCCGGGACCAGCTTGGTGGCGAGCAGCGACCTTTCATTGATTTCAAGGACGCCCGATATCCCTTTGATCCCACCATACGCCAGACTGGCGGGCGCCTCCCGATGGAAGACCGCAATGCGATGTGCGAGGTCTGCCACGATTGCCGGCGTGAGGGAGCCATGCTGGGCCATGCGGTCGAACAGGCACTCCTGATCAAAGCGGTGCATCTCCACCAAGGCGTCGACCAATGGTCCAGTGCCGTCGAGAACAAGCTGTCCATCCGTCCCGCGTGTGATCACGCGGACGCCAATATAGAGTTCTGGGGCTGTGCGGCGATTGAGATTGAACTCGGCCAGACAGCTGGCATGCCGCCGTTGCGGAGAGGAGTAGTCAAGATAGGGAAAGTGAACCGCGCGTTTCAGTTTGTAGGCCCTGTCTTCCGCCAGGAAGATCATCGAGGCATGCGTTGTCATGATCTGAACAGGCGAGCCCTCCCCAAGGGTCTGCTCAAGGAACCGGATGGTTTCGGATTGCTCTTGGACGAGCATCGCAATCACTCCATACCATCAGAGATCGATCGAGGACGTCGTCCCACGACGGTATTTACTTACGCGATGTAACAACGCCTCTAAGAGGCCTGAGGAGCCGGAACGGGCGCTTTCCAACTGGAGCGGCCGGGCTCAACGCTTCCGGAGGCGCTCAATCGCATCCCGGTGGGTGGCGGGGTTGACCCCGCACCCGCTTTGGGGCGCTCTTCAGTGTTCTGCCGGTACCGCCGTTCGAAATTGCGTTCTGTTCCTTAGAGCCGGTCGTGCCTACCTGTCGGCTTTGTTGAGTCATTGCCACAATGCGGTCTTTTATCGTCATCTGTTCGCAGCGGTGGAGGGAGCACCATAGGATCGGCAGCTTGGTAAGCTGCGTCCGATGGACGGGATTGCAGGCGCTCCTTATGAGGAACCCGGAGGTTCCTAGCCTGATCAGGATCCCGTTGCCTGTTCGAGCGCTGGATTCGTTTCGCTGGCCACGTGCTGCTCTCGCGCTCCGTGCTTGGGCAGCCGATACACCAACACCGGAATTGTTGAATGCGTCAGGACACTCACGGTCTGGCTTCCCAGCATCGCAGCAGACAGCCCACGTCGTCCGTGTGATGCCATCACGACGAGGTCGCACCCCTTTGCCTCTGCAGCCTGGATGATCGCCTGATAAGGGTGATCATGCTCGACATGCATCGTATCGTAACTGACGCCGGCCTCTCGCGCACACTCGGCTCCTTTGGAGAGAACGTGAGTGGTGCGTTGCTTCGCATGCCGCTGGTACTCGTCAGGAGTGTCCTCGACCTGATCCACCTTGAGCGAGATCGTATGGAACGGCTCTGTGACGGTGAGGAACGTGACCCTCGCGCTGACGCCCTTCGCGAACTCGACTCCATGCCGGATCGCCCCCTCTGACAGCTCCGAGCCGTCCGTAGGAATGAGAAGATGCTTGAACATGGCATGCCTCCCTTGGCTGCGCATCAAGTCACAGCCGTCACGCGGCAGGCACTTCCAGATCCCATGGCCGCTGCGGCCGTAATCCAGTACGCGATTATTGTACGCCAACAGCATCAAAATGTGTGGAAAAATCAGAAAATTAGATTGAGCCTAGTCCGATCGAAGCGCCACCATTGAGCCGGTAGGTTCCCTCGGGCGGCACGATCCGGGTGTCGCGGCCGCTTGGCACCCACAACACCTCGCCATGGGTTACCAGTCCTCCACGAGAGGCATTTCCCAACCAGCTTGGCCGTTGAAAACGATGAGGAGAGGCTGTTTCTGGCGGTGTTGTCACGTTAACTGAAATCGGGCGCATTGAGGCAAACGAGGTGACGTGACGAGCTCATGCGGCAACGCAGGTTGCAGACTTCCACGCCGCCATGGCAGTGAGGCGGTGAAGATGGGCTGCAAGAGCAGAGCGGCAGGAGCGGAGTGGAACGAAAAGATTGCGAACGGAACTGTCGCAAACCGTTCGGTAACTGAGTTCGGCCTATGCCTCCGGTTAGCTCCAGAGGTGCATGATGTTCAAAGGCCGCCATTTCGATCGCTCAGTGATCCTGCTGTGCGTGAGGTGGTATCTGGCCTATGGCCTGAGCCTGCGGAATCTGGAGGAGATGATGGCCGAACGAGGCGTGACGGTGGATCATGCCACCATCCATCGCTGGACGGTTCACTACGCCCCGCTGCTGCTTGAGCAATTCAATCGGCGCAAGCGAGCTGTCAGCCGGAGATGGCACGTGGACGAGACCTATATCAAAGTCCGTGGGCGGTGGATGTATTTATACCGGGCAATTGACAGCAACGGAGATACGGTCGAATTCTGGTTCAGTGAGCGGCGCAACCTCACGGCCGCCAAACGGTTCCTGCGCCAAGCGCTGAAGCGGCACGGCCGTCCTGAGCGGATCGTGATCGATGGCAGCCAGACCAACCGCGAGGCGATCGTGTCCTGCGACATGGCAGATCGGCTCCACGATCGGTCAAGGCGCAAGCTGAAGCCGATCCGGATCCGACAAAGTGCTTACCTGAACAATCGCATCGAGCAGGACCATCGCGCCGTCAAGCGCCGGGTTCGACCGATGCTCGGGTTCAAGTCGATGGCGTCCGCTCGGGCGATCCTGGATGGGATCGAGATGGTTCACATGATGCGCAAACAGCAGGCGAAGTATGCCCGGAGTTCGCAGCTATCCCTCGCCGAGCAGTTCAGCATTCTGGCTGCGTGAGGGCTGCGGGTGGAGTAGCCTACTTTCTGCCCTCATCCAAAATTCGCGACAGAGCCCTGGCTCCTCGATCGCATGGTAAAAGAGGGAGGGATGCCCGTCCTCACCAAGAGCAACGGCGAGCAGGCGTTTGTTGCGGGCAAGATCGGCTTCGCGTTCCAGACTACGGGCGCGCTGCGCAACGTGATCAACAACGTCGGCGAGAAGTTCGATCTGCGCACGGCCCCGATTCCGCTGCTGTCACCCGAAAAGGGGCGCCTGCCCACGGGCGGCAACGCCGCTGTCATGCTGACGAAGGATCCCGCCAAGCAGGAGGCGGCTTGGACGTTCATCAAGTTCGCCGCCGGCCCTTATGGCGCGTCTGTCGTCGTTCCCGGTACGGGTTACGTCCCCAACAATGAGCTCGCGGCGAAATCCTCCGAGTACCTCGGGGAGTTCTACCCGAAAAACCCGCTCTTCAAGGCAGGCCTCGAGCAGATGCCGAAGATGATCCCATGGTATGCCTTCCCAGGCTCCAATGGGGTGAAGGTCACCCAGACGATCGTGGATAACCTCTCACGCGTGGTGGAGCAGAAGGCGACTCCTGAGGATGTCCTCGCCGACGCGGCGCGGGAAGTCCAGCGCCTACTGCCTCGCAAATAAAGCGATCTGGATCTACTCGATTGCGCACCTGATCCTTGAGCGGGCCAGGTGCGCGAAAAATTGCGTCGTTGGTAACTGCAGGCTGACGTAGTGCGGCTTCTTACAACGACCGCTCCTGGCACTTCCCGGAAGTACGCCGAACGGGTGGTGTCATGTCTGGATGGCGCCCGTTTGGCAACGTGATTGTTGATGATGCTTGGGCCTAGCGGGGCGGGTGCGGTCATGTCTCCGGCCTTTGAACGCGGTGCTTCATGACCGCAGGCCCT
>NZ_JBVVAK010000202.1:0-11793 GCF_055792825.1 Microvirga sp. GN3 | reverse complement strand
TGAACCGGGGAGCAATCCGGGCGACGAGATCATCCAACTGATCGGCCCAGCGGTGGGCCTCGCTTGCATGCGTCATGGCTCGACACCTCCGTGTCTAAGACAACGCACAAACCCGGCTGTAGTATTAGGGCCACGTGATTTCAGGAACGGAAAGCGCGAAACATAGGGCCAAGTGGAAGTTTGCTCTGTGCTGGTAGGGGGACCGCTGGGAAAGTCCGCACAGGGTCAACCGCGGTCCGTGCGCAGCAGCCCATGAGCGGCCGCTCACTGTTGCCTTCCTGACGTTCGACCGCCTATCGGGGAATAGCAGGCGTCCCCTTCAATTCTCTACCCGACAATTGGCCGTCCCATGCATCTGACCGAGCGGAGTTGGTCATGGCTATCCGTAACCGCCATGGCTCCGATCCATCGCAGGAGGTCGCGCTGAGACTCGACGGAGGGCCGTGGGTTAAACAAAGGCCGAGCCGAACCACACGACCAGAAACGTCATGAGGACGGCAACGGCTCCCCATTCCGCGAGGCTCAGGCGGATGGAGGGTGCAGGGAATCGTGTGGTCTTGCTCATCGTCGGTACTTGGCGTGACAGGGGTTTCGCCACGCCCCGATGAGGGCGCGAAGCGGGTTCGTGCTCATGGTCCACCGATAAGCTTCAGCGCGCGGTCCGGCTGTGCCGGAGAACACATGCCCGACGCCATCACTGCCATGTGGCGCTGACCGCCGGACATCGCCCGAAAAGGCCTGGTCTTTCCATGCCTGTGGCCGTGACGGATCCCGATGCGGGAAGCCGTCCCGGTTGCCCGAACCGGAGGCCAGTGCATGGATCTCGGCCTCGCGGCTGCGGCGCAGGGAGACCTCGTTCTAGCCGGGGATCGCCAGCGCCGGGGCCAGTGCCATCGTGGTCAGGATGAAGATGCGCAGCCGCAATGCGGCCTCGGACGCGTGATCGTCACTGCCGGTCCTCTCCCTTGCCTCGAACGGGCGTATGGCTCGTGTATCCTGCCGCAAGCCGTGAGGTACAATGCCGGCGGGCGGGCGACCGCGTTGGCCGTGAGGATGCAGCCGAAGGTCAGCGGCGGTTCCGTCTGATTGAAATGACGGCGGCACCGACCAGCAACGCCAGGAAGATGGCAATCCCGACCGCTTCGAGCAGATTCGCAACCCGTGCCGCGCCGGGAGGCACCGCCTCCATAGTGCCGGGAAAGAGGTCCGGGATGGTGGAAGATCGGCCAAGGGCCTGTGGCTCCATCGCGGCGTGCCTCCCTTCCCGCTTCACCTGCGTGATGTCGGGCCCTGTCCCGGGCGGGCGTGGACCTTGCCAACGCCGGGGCACGGCCATTGTTCGGGCGGCGTGGGACCGGACTTGACCTTGTCCGGGAAAGGAGGCATCTCCGAGGGGCGGATCCCGCTTCGGCGCGCCGCGGACCCACAGGAACCCTGAACGAAATGCCAAGCGACAGTCCCAGTCGATTGACCACGCCGTTGCCGGCCCGCGCGGACGCCTGATCGCTTGATCGGCTCACCCGCCACCGGCCCGCGACGGCTGGTCGGAACCGAGGTGAGCCCATGACCCTCCTGAACCTGTTCTCCTCCCGTGCCCGCGTGGGCAATGGGGACGCCCAATCCGACGACCGCAGCATCATGCTGATGGTTGTCCTCCTGCTCGGGCTCGTGTTCGCGCCCGTGATCGGCCTGCACGTCGCGGCCGTTGCCCTCGGCCCGCCCGCCGCGGCATCATTGACTGACAATCTCGCCCACCACGCCACGCCACCCGTGAAGCCCACGCGCGGCTGATCTATCACACGCTGGAACCGACCGATGATGAACTTCCATGGCCTGCGCCAGGGCCGTCTCGTGCGCCTCGCGCACGAGGCCACCACGCTCCCTGCTCCGTCTGACGTGCTCTGGATCGACCTCCTCGATCCCACGCACGAGGAGGAGAAGGCCGTGGAGGCGCTGCTCGGGCTTCAGGTGCCGACCCGGCAGGAGATGGCCGAGATCGAGGAGTCGGCGCGCCTGTACCAGGAACACGGCGCCCTGGTCATGACGGCCGTGATCATCAACGGCGTGGCCGAGGGCCGGCCCTCCCGCGCCCAGATCACCTTCGTGCTCACTCCAACCCATCTGGTCTCGGTGCGCTACGCCGACCCGGTGCCCTTCCGCTCGTTCGCGGCCAAGTGCCAGCGCCAGCCGGAGGCCCACACCACCAGCGACAGCCTGCTGGCCTCGCTGCTGGAGAGCATCGTCGAACGGGCTGCCGACGTGCTGGAGCTGGTGGCGGCCGATTTGAACGAGGTCTCGACCCGGCTGTTCATCGAGGACCGCAGCCCGAAGAGGCGTCGGGCCAAGCGGGTCGAGGACGAGCTCCAGGTGCTGATCAAGCGGCTCGGGCGCAAGAACATGACGGTGGCGATCCTGCGCGAGAGCCTGCTGTCGCTGTCGCGTTTGATCCCGTATCTCCGGCAGAGCGCGGAGGCGTGGCTGACCAACGGCAGTCCGGCCCGCCTGAAGCAGGTCGAGCGGGACCTGCGCTCGCTCTCGGCCTACGAGGGGCAACTGTCGTCCGAGATCGTCTACCTGCATGAGGCGACGCTCGGCCTGATCAACCTCGACCAGAACCGCATCATCAAGGTGTTCTCGATCGCCGCGGTGCTGTTCCTGCCGCCAACCCTGGTGGGGACGATCTACGGCATGAACTTCCAGGACATGCCGGAGCTGGATTGGGATTACGGCTATGCCGTCGCCCTGGTGCTCATGGTGATCTCGGCCGTACTGCCCTATCATTGGTTCAAGTGGAGGGGCTGGCTCTAGCCCTCGTCCCTCCGGCCGGACGCCAGGAGGGTTGCCATGCTTCACCCCGTGCGCGCGATGCTGCTTCCCGTCCTCGCTTGGGCGGCTGCCCTGATCACAACCATGCCGGCGCGGGCGCAGACGGAGGTTGATCTCGCCCTCGTCATTGCCGTGGACATCTCGTTCTCGATGGACACGGACGAGCAGGAATTGCAGCGGGAGGGCTTCGCCGAGGCGTTCCGCTCGCCGCTCGTCCACGATGCGATCCGCGGTGGCATGCTCGGCCGGATTGCCGTCACCTACATGGAATGGGCCGGGGCCGCCGACCAGCAGGTGATCATCCCCTGGACGATCCTCGACAATTCCGAGAGCCTGATGGCCTTTGCCGACCGGATCGCCTCGACCCCGCTGCACCGGGCGCAGCGCACGTCGGTCTCGGGTGCCATCGACGCGGCAGCACGGCTGTTCGACAACAACGGCCTGGAGGCAAGCCGCAAGGTGATCGACGTGTCCGGTGACGGGGTGAACAACCAGGGCCGCCCCGCCCCTCAGGCCCGCGATGAGGCGATTGCGAGCGGCATCACGATCAATGGCCTGCCGATCATGCTGAAGAAGCCGGGCTCCCTCGACGATCCGGACCTCGACATCTACTTCCGCGACTGCGTCATCGGCGGCCAGGGCGCGTTCATGGTGCCCGCGCGGGAGAAGGCGCAATTCCAGGAGGCGATCAAGACCAAGATCATCCTGGAGGTCTCAGGCCTGACGTCTCCTCCGGCTCCGCTGGTCAGGCGAACCCAAACCGGGGCAGCCAGAGCCGATTGCATGGCGGGCGAGACCCGCTGGCGCGACCGGATGGGCAACTGAAACCCCATCCGAACTGGACCGTGAAACCCTGGCCACCGCTTCGCACGGAGACTCCTTCATGGTTCGCTCTTTGGGACGGCTGATCGGGTTGCTGCTTCTGGGCTCCTCGACGGCGCTTGCGCATGACTGGTATCCGGTCTCCTGTTGCAGCGACAAGGATTGCCGTCCCTTGGCCGAGGAGAGCGGCGAAACGGTCGCCGAGACCAGGGACGGATGGCAGCTCTGGGATGGGCGCGTCATCGCGCGGGGGATCGCCCGGCTGTCCCCGGACCGGCACTTTCACCTCTGCGAGTCACCCGCCAGGAAGATCATCTGCTTCTTCGCCCCGCCAGGCGGATCCTGAGCCTGACGTCTTCCGGTGGCCGTCGCACCCATGCACCCCGGGGATGGAAGGAATGCTCCCGCCGACCCGTCCTGCGCGCCAGTTCACGGCATTGGCCTTGGCCGTCAGGCAGATGGCCCTCACCCGGAAGCGCAGGGCGATCCCCACCAGGCGTCGCGCGGCCTCGGGTCGACCGACGTTGACCAGGGTGTCCGCCAAGGCGGTCAGATGCTCGGCCGCACCCTCCTGCGCCGTGGCCTGCCGTCTCAGGGAGCGGCGGTGCTGCCACAGGGCCAGGCGAAGCCGTCGTGTTGCCATGTCCGCCTCCTCCGCTGGCCCATGGCCTGGGATCGCCCGTCGCGCCACCTTGCGCTGGTTCACGTTGTAGGGCGTCCTGCCTGAACGGGAGCTTAGGATATCGGCATCGCGCGCACCCATTCCGAGCGGAAATCGATCAACGCCGGAATCGCTCAGAGCCAGCGATTGCGCCGGAAGTGCCAATACAGCCCTCCGCACACGGTCACGATGACCATCAGCACCAGGAAGTAACCGTACTGCCAGTGCAGTTCGGGCATGTGCTCGAAGTTCATGCCGTACACTCCGGCCACCGCAGTCGGCACGGCCAGGATGGCGGCCCACGCCGCCAGCTTGCGGGTGATCTCGGTCTGTTGCGCCTGTCCGGTCATCAGGCTGGTCTCGAAGGCGAAGGCCAGCACCTCGCGCAGCGACTCGATCTCCTCCTGCACCCGCCGGATGTGGTCGGAGACGTCGCGGAACAGCGGCTGCATCGCGGCATCGATCCCCGGCAGCCCGGGCTGCTCGAGGCGTCGGCACACCTCGACCAGCGGCACCGCAGCATTGCGCAGGCGCAGCAGATCCCGGCGGAGCTGGTAGAGCCGACCAATCTGGTGCCGGGGCGGGTTCGCGCCCAGGATGCCATCCTCGATCCCCTCGACCTCCGCCTGGATCATCTCGATGACCGGCATGTAGTTGTCGACGATGAAATCGAGGATGGCATAGAGGATGAAGTCCTCCCCGTCCGAGAGCGCCGTCGGCGCCGCCTCGCAGCGCTCGCGCACTGGCGTGTAGGAGGTCGAGGCGCCATGGCGGACGGAGACCACGTAGCCGCGCCCGACGAACAGGTGGGTCTCGCCGAAGGCGATGCGCCGATCCAGCATCTGGGCCGTCCGGGCGACGACGAACAGCGCCTCGCCGTATTTTTCGATCTTGGGCCGCTGGTGGGCCTTGAGCGCATCCTCGATGGCGAGTTCATGCAGGCCGAACTCCGCCTGGACCCTCCGCAGAAGATCGAGACCGGGCTCGTACAGGCCGACCCAGACCACGTGCCCGGGCTTGCGCGACCATTCGCCGATCTCCTCGATGGGCACCTCGGCCACCCGCCGGCCTCCCGCATACGCGGCCGAGGCGACCACGCCGGGGGTGTCCTTGGGCTGATTTGATACGAGCTTGAGAGGGTTCGCCATGGTCAACCAACGCGCAGCAAGTCCGTCCAGTGCCGGAGCCGGAGAGCAGCTTGGCCCAGGCATGGCGTCCCAGCCACTCTGCCTGCCGCCGCGGCAAGCCAGCCTGCGAGGGGATAGGCCAACCTGCTGCGCCTAGCCTGGATCGCAAGCATGACCTCGTCCCCGGCCTCGAGGCTGCGATCAGCAGATCCGTCAGGCGACCGCATCATGGCACGGGCACCCTGTGGCATCCGTTGGAACGTCGGGCCAAGCGACACGGTTGTTTCGGCATCGGGCGGGCCATCGCAGAAGAGCCGCGCTCGCGGATGAGGAACAGATGCCATGACCCACAGATTCGGGATCGGCCAGCTCGTGCGGCCAAGGGAACGCCTTCCCGAGAATACCGGGATCTACGAGATCCTGCACCTTGTGCCCTCCGGACCGGACGACGAGCCACTCTATCGGATCAAGGCAGCGGCAGGGCCGATCCAGCGCGTCGTACGTGAAGCCGACATCGTGCCGGCATCCGCTTCCTCGCAAGGGACTGGCTGAACAGGCTCCGCCACCGGCGCATCATCCGAACCAGGAACGATCCGCGAGATGATCCCGATGCGCATAGCCGTCCTTGTCATTGCAGCCCTGTTCCCCGGCATCTCCCCTGCCCAGAGTGATGTTTGGACCCTCGAACTCCTGGAGCGATACGCCTCCTGGATCAGGGACGGCGGGTTCGCCTGTCCCATGGCCACCAGGGTCACGGAGGTCGGTTCCGATGACCGAGGCACGGCGTTCAAGGTCATCTGCGGTCCGGCCGCAACCCCCGTCATCGGGGAGGAGGTGGCGTATCGCCTGGAGGTGCGCCCGAACGACACCCGTCTTGTGGAGCCGTGGCAGGAGTAGCCCGCCTCCCGGCGGAAGGGCTCTCGTGCCCACCCGCCAAGGACGCACCGGGGTCCCGCCCTGCCGATGCTTGCGCCGACTTCTTGCGCGTCGCGCCGGATTTCTTCGAATACTTGGTTGACAAGCTTGGCTGTGTTGCCTATTTGTTCCGACCATGACCCAGGCTGCCGCACACTTCGCTTGCATCGGACCGCGCCTCCCGCGCACCGTCGCCGTGCGCTCGGCCCGAATAGCCTCGATACGCTGATTTCCCGAATCTGCTCCTGATCGGTTCACGCGACGGCTGCTGCCGTCCGCCTTGGGACAAGCGTATCCATGACCCTCACCTCGCCTGCCGTCATCGTCGCCGACGATGGAAACGACCTGCTGGCCCGCATCCGGGAAGACGCATCCGCGCTCGCCTTCACACCGCGCGGCACCATGCGCTGCCGCGGAACGCCGCTGTTCCGGAACCAGGCGGCGCGCGACCTCGGCTGCCTGCTCGATGTCGATCCCGCCGTGGAATCGTGGACCTGCCTGCCGAGCGTCCTCACCCACGGCAGCGCCGTGCACGTGCCCGACTTCGCCGTGGTCCGGGCGACAGGCACCGTCCTGATCGATGCCGTGCCGTCCGAGGCGATGGCCCCTCCCCCGTGGGTGGCTGACGCCGCCCGCGCCGTCGGCTGCGGGTACGGCTGCCATGCCGAGGCCGACCTGCATGACGGCTTCCGCCTCGACAACGCCCGCGACCTCCTCCGTTATACGGCGTACCGCATCTCGCTGGGCGATCGCGTCCGGCTGCTGACGCTCCTCGACGAGCAGGGGCCGATGCCCTTGGCCTCCTGCATGCAGGTCATTCGCGACGGGCGCGACGCGATAGGCGTGATCGCCGCCATGGCCCTGCGCCGCTTCGTCGGGATCGACCTCGACGAGGCCCGCATCGGTCCCGAGACCCGCGTCTCCCGCTTCCACAACTGAACCGATCCTTCCCAGCAACACCGCAAGTCGCCGGCCGTCGTTCGCGCGCCGCATGCGACGGAGCACGCCCAATGACCTTCATCATCGACAAGGCCGGACCTGCGCCTGAACTCGAGTCCGAGATCCATCGCCTGCGCGGGCTCGTCCACGCGCTCGAGGACATCCGCCGCGGCCAGCATCCCAATGAGGCAGCACTCGCCTCCTGCCCGAAAATTATTTCCTGGCGGGCGATCCCGCGCCCCGACCCTGCCCTGACGGGCATCATGTTCAACCACCCGACCATCGCGGACGGGAGATCCGGAATCACTACCGGCCTGTGGGTGCTCGCGCCCGCCCTCGGCTACGCCCGCACGGTCTCACGTTTCTATGCCCTCGGCCGGCCGGACCGCTCGTGCGGGTTCCTCGCCGTCGCGCCCCGCACGTGAGGGAGGGAGCCATGGCCAATGCACGGGTTCTCGTGGACAGGCGCAAGGAAACCGCGCGCCGCCCCGCCGACATGGGCACCACCCTCGCCCGGGGCCTGCTCGTCCGCACGCTGAGGCATGCCGGTTTGCATCACGTGCTGCGCGGACTGCCCTGTGCCGTCGGCTTCGCGGTCGCGGACGACGATGACCGGGAGGTGTTCGTCGAGGCCGGGAAGGCCCTGCTGGCCGAGCAGGTCAGGGATGGCTTCGACCCCCGGCGCGCCATGCTCGACCCTGACCACGAGATCATCACGTTCGATGGCAAGGCCAAGTGGTCGCGCAGGGACGCAGGCTTCGTGCGGGGCAAGCTGGCGTCGCGGGCGCGGCTCTTCGCCTTCGCTTCCGGCCCGGCCGACTTCCCGCCGCTCTTCCGTGCCGCCGCCGACGCGATCCTCACACCCGGTCCCGTCGACCGCCATGCCCTCAGGGGAGCCGTCCGGGCGGTCCTCGGGCATGAGCCGGACGAAGCCCTGCTGGATGCGGCTGAGGGTGTCCCGCTCGCCACGGTCGGTTCGATCATCCGTCCCGGCCGGAGCCTCCGTCAGACGGTCCGGATCCTCGGATTGGCCCGGGCGGGGGACCCGTCCCCGACCGGGAAGGCAAGGGACGGGCTGGACGGGCCAACCCTCGACGACCTGCACGGCCTGGGCGAGGCCGCCGAATGGGGACGGTCGGCGGCCCAGGACTTCGCGGACTACAAGGCCGGGCGGATCATGTGGGCCGACATGGACAAGGGCATCCTGGTCAGCGGTCCCACGGGAACGGGCAAGACGACCTTCGCCCGGGCGTTCGCCAAGTCGTGCGACGTGCCGATCCACGTGCACTCGCTCGCCCGCTGGCAGGCCAAGGGCCTTCTCAACGACCTGCTCAAGGCGATGCGCCGGGCCTTCGACGAGGCGAAGGCGGATGCGCCCTGCATCCTGTTCGTCGACGAGCTCGACTCGTTCGGCGACCGGGAGAGGATCGACGTCAGGCACGAGCAGTACTGCCGCGAGGTCATCAACGGCTTCCTCGAGTGCCTCGACGGGATCGAGGGACGCGAGGGCGTGGTCGTCGTCGGGGCCACGAACCTGCCGCACAAGATCGATCCCGCGATCCTCCGGCCCGGCAGGCTCGACCGGCACGTCGTCATCCCCCTGCCGGACCTGGAGGCGCGCAAGGGCATCCTGCGGCACCACCTCCGCGACGCGCTTCCGGGCACGGACCTGACTGAGGTCGCGGAGCGTCTCGAGGGCGCGTCCGGTGCCGTGATCGAGCAGGTCGTGCGCGACGCCCGGCGCATCGCCCGCCGGGAGCGGCGGGAGATGCGGATGCACGACCTCACCGCTGCGCTGCCCCCTCGGCGGCATCTGTCAGATGCCGACTTCCGCCGCGCCTGCATCCACGAGGCGGGCCATGCGGTCGTCGGCTGCCTGCTGCTGAGGGAGTCCGGGAAGGCCCCGGTCGAGACGCGGGTCTTCCGCGCCGCGTCGGCCGACTCCGAGGCGGGGGTGACGGACTTCCGGCACGCGACCGACCTGCTGCGCACGCGGCCGGCGTACCTGGCCGAGATCACCGGGATCCTCGCGGGGCTCGCCGCCGAGGAGGTCGTGCTCGGCTCCCGCTCCGACAGCGGAGGCGGTGCGCGGGGCGCCGACCTCCAGCGGGCGACCGCGCTGGCGGCCGCCATGGAGGTCTCGCTCGGGCTCGGCACGGACCTCGCCTACCTCGCATCACGGGACGATGGGGAGCTGCTCGCCCGGGTGCGGGCTGATCCCGTCCTACGTTGCACGGTGAACCAAGTACTTGTCGAGAGCCTGGAGCGCGCACGGTCGCTTGTGCGGACCAACGGAGATGCCGTCAATGAACTCGCGGACGTGCTCGCGAGGCGAGGTCGCGTGTCATTCGAAGGAATCCTTGGGATCGTGCGCACCGTCCGCCCGGGGGGAGCGGCACCGGGAACCGAGGTGTCACCGGGATGCGCGTGACGCTGCATCACCGTGCAAACGACGGCATCGGGCCGAGGTCCGCCAGTGGCCTCGTCCTGTTCGCCTCCGAGGCGACGCGCCTTCCCACGTCCGTCATCTTGAAGCGAACCTGCCAGACGCCCTCCTCGCGAAGGATCCGGACCCAACCGCTCTTCGCCTCCTGGGGCAGGGCCGTCGAGATGTCGAGCGTGCCGGGCAGCTCGAACCCATGCTCGGCCATCACGCCTTGGACCTGGCGGGCAGAGGCGGTGCCGCCGAAGCCTCCGACGATCTGGACGATCCACAGTCGTATAGGGTTCAGGTGATCGAAGAGGTCGACGGCGTCAATCCGCTCGACTTCAGGGTGACCGACGGGACCATGGCCTCCGACAAGTCCCAGCAGCACTGGGTTGCGACGGCCCGGCACCTCGATCCGTCCTGCTGCGGCGAGTTCCCGCAGAGTCTCGTTGACGAGGTAGTGGGGCAGCCCGGATGCCGCCACGATCTCGGCGGCGGGCGCATAGCCGGAGAGCGGGCACACCGCAAGGACCCGTGCCCTCGCCTGTCCCACCCTGTCGAGGGATTCCCGCGCCGCATCGGCCTGCGCAGAGGGCGCGTCCGCCTGCACGAAGAGGCAGGCCTTCCCGCTCGCCTTCTCGCCGACGACCGTCACGAATCCTTGCCGGATCGCCTCGTCGAGCAGGGTGTGGGTCGTTTAGAGAACGACCCCCGCGCGGCGCGCGATTTCCGGTGCCTTTATCGGTCCGTCGATGATCTCCGCGAGGCGGCGCGCCTTTGCTATGCGCAGCCGCTCGAACGCCCTGCGCTGCATCTCGTGGTAACCGGCCATGGCGGCCCTCCGATCGAACCGGTGAGTTCCGGGGTCACGGGAAGGACTCATGCGGGCGTAAAAGGAAGAAGGAAGTTCCCCAGGCAGCATGCAGGGGCGTTTTGGGCCCTTCGACAGAGCGGGTTTCACACCTGGGCTTCTAAGTGCCTGTCAAAACGTATTTTTTTGAGGAGGTTTTTGCGCGCTGTTTCATGGGTTACTGCGCGAAGCAGAGAATGGCGACTCCGGTAGGGCTCGAACCTACGACCTGCCGCTTAGAAGGCGGCTGCTCTATCCAGCTGAGCTACGGAGCCATCCGGCTGAGGGCCCTGGCCTAGTGAGTCCAAGGGCCTACGCGGTTGAACTTGAAGTTGTCGGAATAGGAGATTGTCCGCCGTTTGACCTCGTGCGGTTCTTCGACCCGATAGGCGATGCCTTCGCGCTCGGCATAGGCGATGGCCTCCTCCTTCGTGTCGAACCAAAGGCTCAGTTGCTGACGCATATCGCCAGAACTCGTCCAGCCCATGAGGGGCTCGATCTCGCGGGGCTTGTCCTGCTCGAAAACGAGAAGCCACTGCTTGGTCCGGGCCATGCCGGACTGCATTGCGGACTTGGCGGGCTTGTAGATCCGTGCAGGCATAGGTTTTGGACTCTCTCCAAGACTCAACCGCTGAAGTTGGTCGGGGCGGCAGGATTTGAACCCGCGACCCTCTGCTCCCAAAGCAGATGCGCTACCAGACTGCGCTACACCCCGTTATCCTCAACAGCTTGGTTTCTCTATCGATTTGAGAACACCTAGGCAAGCCCTCGGTTTCGCCGAAAGGAGCGAAAAGGAGCCCGTGGGACCTTCATGGGACCGAAAGTCCCAGGGAAATGCCAAACAAATGTTCTGCGCATGTTCCCCTCCGCCCAAAGGGACGGGTAAGAGGTTCATCCTTGGTGGCTTAACAAAAAGGGCCGCTGCAAGCAGCGACCCCCTTCGTGAGATATCCCGTTCTGGAGCGTATGGAGCTTTGCCCCTAGCGCATCGTGCGGAAAAGTGGATCCGGTTTTCGCTGACGCGGCCCTCTGGGTCCGCGCCCAACGATGCGCTATTGAAGGAAGCATCGGATGGGTCCCAAAAGTGCAAATCCACTTTTTGGTCCGATGCTCTAGGTGTTTGATCCCGGGGTTTGATGGTGCATTCTTATCGCCGGAATGGAGGGATGCGCTATGGGCCAGGTTCTCCATGGGAGCGCCACAACGACAGAGGCAGTCCGTCGAG
>NZ_JBVVAK010000201.1:0-11809 GCF_055792825.1 Microvirga sp. GN3 | reverse complement strand
GGCCGCCGAGGCCGCTGATTGGGTTGTGACGCTGACGCCGCAGCAGGCGCGTCGCAAGGCTGGCATGATGTCCAAACACTTCTGGCTTAGAAAGCTGTTGCAGAATTTTTGGCGACCTACTTAGTCCCATTCAGAGAGTTGTCAACTCGGTCTGGAAGGCCGTGCGGATGCTGGAAGACCGTCCCGCGCCCACCTCGAAGGTCAAGCTCCACGGGCGGCGTGGCTATGGTGATGGCGATATTCCGGCACCGGACCGAACCCCTGACGGCGACTAACACTTGACTCATGCGTGAACGCGGAGGGGCTGAGCATGCCCGAGATCACCTCCAACTCAGTGCCCTGCTGTGTCACCGACATCGGCACGGGCCGCATCTGGTGGGAGTGGCGTCAGGGGCACTGGGTGATCGCTGCAAAACTTGCCTCTGCGCCAGAGCAGAAGCGCCACGACACTATCCGCCACGGGTAGATGTGTGCATCCTCTCAAGTCGAAAAGAGTTTTTTTGCGCCTCTGAGGCAACAGCAGAAACCTGGAGGGGCGCTAAGCCCCTCCGTCACGATCAATGCTCCTACCGAGCGTATTTGAACTCGGGAGCCGCCTTTAGCTGATCCTTGGTCATGTTCGTTGTGAGCATCGCGTGATCAGGAGCCGAGCGGGCTGCATTATCAGCGGTCCGATCTGTCGCCACCGTTCCAGTCGTGGTCGGTGCAGTCGGGCTGACCGTCCCCGGAGTCGCTGGGGCCGTTGCGGTGGCCCTTGGAGCAGCCGGGGCATTCGGATCAGTCGCCGTCGTGCGGCCATCGGTGGGGGCTGTGGTGGCCACCGCACGCGGCTCGTTCACCAGTTTGATCTGATCGAAGGGAATGGCCACATCGCGCTCACCGATCCCCAGGAACCCGCCGATACCCACGACCACGGCCTGGATTTTGCCGCTATTGTCCACGAGCAGTTCGCTGATGTCGCCGATCTTCTCATTGTTCTGGTTGTAGATATCCAACCCTTCAAGCTTGGAGGCTCGCCATTGCCCCGGCTGCTCCTGGGTCACCCAGTTGCCGCTGCCCATCTGTGCGGGGGCTGCCGTTGAACCAGCGGGAGGAGCCGTAGTGGAGCCTGCGGGCGGGCTGGTTTGGGCCAGCGCTGGGGCATAAATCAGGGTCGTGCCGAGAAGAGCCAGTGCGAGATGCTTACCTAGCATGTCTTCCTCCATTGTCTTACTCGCGCCATAGGGCGCATACAAGAATAACGGCAAGCTAAGCCCTTCGTTCGGCTCGACCTTCTTCAGCGGCAGGAACTAGCGCAGGTGGGGCGGCATTGCGGTGTACAGCATGATTTCTCCTGAAACGCTTAACCCCGTCCAAGGACGGAGCTTTTGTTGAAGACGGCGTCGTGGGTTGGCAAGTAATCACAGGAGCCTTGCCGCAGCCAAGGTGCTCGAAGGGCAGAAGCACCTCGCCAAGAAGCGCTTTGCGCCAACTGACACAGTTAGCTGTACTTGATCCCTTTCAAGCTTTTGAGAGCTTTATCGCACCGCTCGATGTGATCGCGAGCCCGCCGTTGCATCTCAACGGTATTGTGGCAGGGCTCATCGACCTCTTGCTTACAGAATGGACAGATCATCGGACTGGCCTCTCTGGTGACGGGGTGTGTCAGGCCAACAAAGGCGCAGGATCGAGGTTCCTTCTGCTTCGTCACTGCTTTCCGCATCATCGGCGGAAGGTCTGGAGGAGGGCGGCTGGTCACCATCAAAGGGACACCAGACTATCAGTCTGGTGCCTCCTAAAACCAGACTTGCCCTTAAGGGGGCTCAAGTGTCGGAATAATATCTTCTGAACTCTGAACAGAGACACCCAGCGGTCGTTTTCCTGTATCCAGCTAAGTCCAGTGAGACTACGACCATGCGCGCGTCCACACGGCACCACAGGGTTGCCGCGATACCGCCAGCCCAAGCCATCCTTGACGCCCTGGCTGTCTCGGTTGCTGTGCTGGATCAGGCTGGAGTCATCATCGCTGTCAATCAAGCGTGGCAGGAGTTCGGACTCGCGAATCAAGCCAGCATCGGGTCCTGGATTGGGTCTAATTACCTCGACGTTTGCGACCGTGCGTCGGGAGATGACGCTCCCTGCGCCAGAGCCGCCGCAGCGGGTATCCGCTCGGTCCTGGCGGGGCAGGGCACCTTCTCCCTGGAGTACCCGTGTCACTCTCCAGAGCAAAACAGGTGGTTCCAGCTTAGGGCATTCCGCCTGGAGCATGAGAGTATTGTCTATGCTGTCGTGGCCCATCATGACATTACGGAGCGCATCCTCGCCGAGAAGGAGCGACAGGCCCTCCTGGCAAGAGCACAACAACACCAGGATCAGCTTAAGGCTCTGGCCGCAGCTTCCATCAAGATTGCTGCTGCTCTCTCGCCCGAGGCCACCCTTCAGGAGATCACGGATCAAGCCCGTCTAGTCATCGGCGCACATCTGGCGGCCACCCACAGCATCTCTGATGATCTCTGGCCGCATGCCTCCGTGTCGGTGTCGCTCTCCGAGAAGTATGCCCGGTTTGCCTCATTCGCGGTTCCGCCCACCGGCACTGGCATTTACGCGCATGTTGCTCGCTCAGGCCGCCCGCTGCGGCTTACAGGGGCTGAACTGCATCATCACCCAAGTTGGCGTGACTATGGCGGCTATGGAGGAGAGCACCCACCTCTCAAGAGTCTGCTTGCCGTTCCCCTGATCGGGCAGCACGGTGACACCGTGGGCGTCATCATGCTGTCCGATAAGCAGGTCGCGGAATTCACGCCAGAGGACGAGGCGATCCTCCTCCAGCTTGCTCAGATTGCCTCAGTCTCCATCGAGAATGCGGCGCGATCCAAAGCCCAGAAAGAGAGCGAAGAGCGGCTTCGGGCGACCCAGGAGCACGCCAACATCGGCATTGGCGAGACTGATGCGCGTGGCAGGATTATCAGCATCAACAGCGGCTTCTCGGCGATCACCGGGTACTCGCGCGAGGAGTTGCTGAACCTGAGCGTCTTTGATCTGACGCACCCCGAGGAGGTCGAGGCCGAACGCGCCCTCTATGAGCGGCAGGTTGCGGGCGAGTTGAAGACCTATTCGCGGGAGAAGCGTTATGTCCGAAGGGATGGCTCAGCCGCGTGGCTGGCTGTATCAGCCACAGCGGTGTTCAATGAGAATGGGCGCTTCCGCTACAGCGTGCGGGTACTCCAGGATATTGATCAGCGGAAACGGCATGAGGAGCGCCAAGCGCTTCTGGTGCGAGAACTCCACCACCGGGTGCGGAACAACCTTGCCGTTGTGCAAGCCCTGGCCGGGGGCACAGCCCGGTCAGTGAGCAACATTCGCGAGTTCAATTACTCCTTCTCAGCGCGGATCGCCGCCTTGGCGAGAACCCAGACACTCCTGACGGAGGACTACTGGCAGACAGTGCGCTTGCGCGAAATGCTGCTGAATGAGCTTCAGCCGTTTAGCGAGAGAGCACATCAGCGCTTCACCATAGAGGGGCCTGATGTGGTTTTGTCTGCCGATCTAGCCATCCCGCTGGGCATGGCTCTCCACGAACTGACGGCGAATGCCGCCCGCTATGGCGCATTGTCCGTTCGCAAAGGGTGCGTGTCGGTGGTGTGGGATGTTCTGACCTCTGATGGGAGGCGAAGACTGTATCTCAAATGGGTCGAGCACAACGGCCCTGTCGTCGAACAGCCGACCCATAGTGGCTTCGGGTCCATTCTTCTCCAGCGCGTTCTCCCGGCTCAATGCCAAGCGCAGGTGCGCCTGGAGTTCGACAGGGCAGGACTTCAGTTCGAGATTGAAGCGCCTTTGATTGAGCAGCGCCATGTGCCCCATTATTAGAAGGTCTCCCTGCGCTCTTGGCGAGGAGTGACGATCTCGCCGTTATCGCCCGCGTGGCTCGTTCCGATGAGGAGCATAGCCCCGGCTGGTTCGGCGATATTCCGGATGTGTTCGCCTCGCCCACGCCGCTAACCATGGATTGTCCAGGCCAAGGCGTGCCCAGCGACTGCGGCGAGCAGCAGTGACCTCAGCGGGTTCTCCGCTGTGCGCGGGCTGATCGCGCGGTGACCCTCCCACGGACCCTGCCGCTCTTAGAGAGGTCTCCTGCGAATGCGCTCAAAAGGTCTATGACGTTTTCGGGGCCTGCTGCTGTAAACCTGCCAAAGAACTGAGCGGCTGTAGCTTTCGTTCTCTCACCCAGAGCCTTCGGCATACGACAGGTCTTCATCAGCATCAGGTGTAGCCTTGTTGCATGGATGAGCGAGTTGGTAACCGGGGCTGGGTAGCATAGAGGCCTATTCGGCTTCTGAGCAAAGATCCCCGCCCATGCCCTTCAAGGCTCATGCCGCTCGCCGTCACCACATCCCCAAGCAGCGGCACCGGGTGACGAATTGGGCGGAGTACGACGCCAGCCTGCGTCAGCGGGGCAGCCTCACCGTCTGGTTCACCGAGGAAGCGATCGCTGCTTGGCGCGCTGAGCCGCGCACGACACGCGGTGGACAAGCCCATTATTCAGCTCTAGCGATCAGGACGGCGTTGACGTTGCGGGCGGTGTTCCGGTTGGCGCTGCGTCAAACCGAGGGCCTGATCGGCTCGATCCTCCAACTCCTCGGTCTGGATCTGGCTGTCCCGGACCATTCAACCCTGAGCCGGCGTGCCGAAACTTTGGAGATACCAGGACCATGTCCCCAATCCAGAGGACCTGTTCACCTGCTGGTGGACAGCACAGGCCTGCGTCTGTGCGGACCCGGCGAGTGGCTGATCGAGAAGCACGGCACTCGCAGACGGCGGTCCTGGCGCAAGCTGCACATCGGGGTCGACGCCGAGACCGGGCAGATCCTTGCCTCAGAACTGACCACGAGCGATGTCGATGATGGCTCGCAGGTTGAGTCCTTGCTCGACCAGATCACAGGCTCGCTCGCCTCACTCACTGGTGATGGCGCCTACGATCAGGCCGGCATCTATAGCACTGTCACCCAGCGCCATCCTGATGCTGAAGTCATCGTCCCGCCGCGAGAAACGGCGGTGCTGAGTGAGGATGTAGAGACCTCCCCGACCTAGCGCGATCGACATCTCCAAAGCATCGCGGAGCATGGACGCATGGGGTGGCAAAGGAGGTCCGGGTACACTCGTCGGGCTTTGGTGGAGACCGCCATCAGTCGCTTCAAACGAGTGATTGGGGATGGCTTACGCTCACGGACGGATCAGCGTCGTACGACGGAAGTTGCCATCGCCGTTCATGCCCTGAACCGGATGCTCGCGTTTGGACGCCCGAAGTCCGTCCGCACCGCCTAAACAAAGACGTAGGGTGGGCTGAGTGCGCTCATCGGCCGATCTGTGCAACACAGCCCTTCACTGTTCCTCGTCACCTCACCACCGCTCGTACACACAGGCTCCTCCGAGCCGAAGCGTTTGCCGCGTGGCGTGAAGCGGTGGGTGTCACGGCTTAGCGAGACCTATGTGACGGCTCTCATCTCGGCCGGGCTCCATAATGTGACAAGCCCGTCGTGATCACGATTGCGGGCCAGAAGCACTGGCTCTTGCGAGCCGTCGATCAGGACGGCCATGTCCTCGATGAGATCGTCCAAGATCGACGCGACACCAAGGCCGCCAAGCGCTGGCTGAAGCGTCTGCTGAAGAAACAGGGTCGCCCACCCCGGCGACTGCTCACCGACAAGCTCGGCTCCTACGCGGCCGCTCGGCGCCAGATCATGCCGGAAGTCGAGCATCGCTCGCACAAGGGGCTTCATAATCGGGCGGAAAATTCGCATCTGCCGTTCCGTCGACGCGGGCGGCTGATGCAAGGCTTTGGATCACCCAGGTACCTGCAGCGGTTCGTTAGTGTCTTCTCTGCCGTCCGCAATCTCTTCGTTCCATCTCGCTCCAACCGCTCTGCACCTGCCACGCGTCTGCACCGCCTCAATGCCATGGCGGAATGGAAAGCCGCGGCGGGCGTTGCCACTTGATCCGTTAGGCAATCGGGCTTGCCTGAATGCGTCCAGTTCTAGTTAACATGACAACACCAGTGAGACGCTCGCGACGGATCCTCGATGCTGCGCTGGAGTTAGACGCCTGAGTTTTTAGATGGCCTGGGCCAATAGCTGAAGCGCGCGGCGCTGGGTCGACGGTTGGCACAGTGAGTTCCTCTGGGAGGACCTTATGCTCTTCGTTACGCTTCACGGTGGCAAGCCCCAAACAGACCCACGCAAGAACAACGTGCACGCCCACGACAAGGACGGCAAGAGGATCACTTCCAGCGTGCTGCGGGACAGCGGAGAAATCTTGCTCGATGAGCTTCGCGGCATTCATTTGGTCGGCAAGTACCTCTACGTCGTAAATGGCAATCGAAAAGAAAACAGCGTGCTTTGCTACAAAGGGGCGGACACGCAGTACAAACTCGTCAGCACGTTTGTCTCGAAGCAAAGCTGCAAAGGGATCGAACATCCCTTCGATATAACGTTTGATGGTGCGGGCTACTGCTACGTCTCAAGCCAAGACACCAACATCGTCACCCGCCTGATTGTCTCCGCTGACGGCACGAGCGCGACACTGGCCCCGCAAGCTCTAGCACTGCCCGCAACTGGCACGTTCTACCCTGGCACTTTTGTAGCTTCCAGCGTGGGCAACCTAGGTTCAACGACAACGCCGGTGAAGTCTCCGGCTGGGCTGGAATACTCCGGTTCGGGCAAAAACAAGCATTCTGTTCGGGGAGTGGTGTGGGCGAACAACGCACTCTATGTTGCCGACGAGCCCGCCGGCAGAGTCAAAGTCTATGACAAGAACGGGAAATTTCTGTGCCAGAGCAATGGCATGGAATCGCCCGCCCATATGGTGGTGTGGAAGGGTAGCTTGTACGTCAGCGCCGGCAACGCGGTGCTCACTGCGAAACTGCCCAGTTCTCCGGGTGATTTCACGCTCTCCCCAATCGAAGGAGTGAAGGTGAAACAAGCGGGCGGAATGGCGTTCACGAAATCAGGGCACTTTTATATCGCTAGCCGCAGCGAGAATATCATCCTGAAGTTTGACTCCGACTTCAAGCCGATGAAGTTTGAGTGCAAGCTGGCGGACAATCCGGAATTTCTGCTGCACGTTGGGGCTGGAACAAGAGCTGTGCTCAATGACACGATTAGCTAGCACGGATCGGCAACCTACCTAGAATGGCGTGAGGATTGCCTTCGCAATAGGAGGTGAGACGATACTCGCGTCGATCAGGTACCCATTTGAAGCTGTTGCTTTAATTGGTTTTGCCGGATCTATCTCGACAGCACGTCTCTAGCCCGAGCGCCTCGTTGAGGAGCGTATCTCCTCTCCAGCAGGCATTATGGCTTGGATGACGCTCTGACATCCGAAACCAGACTGTATTCGGCCTTTAGCTAGGTCCACCAGTCGGCTTCTGGGCTCACGTTCCTGCTACGTACTCCGTTAGCGCTCTAATGGGCACAACTCTTGTTCTGACGCCTCGTTGCCAGCGTGGTCAGGAACGGCTCGCGACAGCCCAACACCTGGACGGCTGAGTTGCTTGAGGACCTGCCCCGGAGCAAAAGGCCTTCCCCGTTCCGGAAGATTGAGCATGATTTCTCATCCCTGGATGAAGTGTGCGCTTGGCTCGGCCATCCTCCGGTGAAAATCAGCAACCGGCACACCGCCACTCAGGATATGTGAGAGCGCCCTGGCTGAGGCGCTGTCTCATGCCTCAATCAGGGCGCTCGCGGGCCAAGGGAATGACGCCCATCGTCGATGGAGGCCGCTCATAGGAGGCGACAATCACGCATGCCAGCCCCGTCCTGGCCGGCGTAGCGCAATGACACCAGCGTGCTAAGGGTAGCAGCCTTCAACCATAGCACTTCGCAATTCATCGGAATGACTGATCCTCAGATCTTCGCCTTCTGGTGATGCCGTTTTTGTTCGCCCTGAGCTGCTGCATGGTGGTCTTCAGCAGCCGGAAATCGGAATCGGACAACCCCGCTGATCCGCCCGCACCAAGGACCAGGCCGAACGCCTACACGCGCAAGTCCCGACAGCAGCCGACAGCCAGCAAACGAACGGGTGCGGCGGAGGTTTAGCCGCGCCTCACATTGGTGTGCGGGGCAGCATGGTCCTGCTCCGACCTTTTGCCGCTGCCGACGAGACGGGACTGCCCACAGCACCAGCATCAAGGTAGGCCCTGTGTCCCGCAGGCTACAGACATCCGCGCGCCAATCGAGCAAATGAACTCCGGCCGATCGACACGATCGATCGCTTCCTTCGCCAATTTCCCAGAACCAGCCGAATTTTGAAGGTCTTCACCATGCAGCAGACAGAAGTCACAGCGTCCGCGTCTCCTGTGCTCACGCCGACATTCATGGCGGCCGCCATCCGATTTGTCGCCTCTCTGGGTGCCTTGATCGGCGTCAGCCTCCTGCTCGCCAGCCTCTGAGGGCGCATTGTCCCGGGCCTGTGCCCATTTCGCTACAGCCACAGTCGCGTTGATCGGGCATTCTGGTTCAGTCCACGAGGAGCGGCTGGGGGATCGGTCCTCCCTGGAACTCAAGCGCCTTTGCCACATGCGAGGCGCTTCTCTTTGTCGAGACTTGGCAATCGTGAGCCGCTCCGTCGCTTGCCAGGAACAATTTTGGCTTATTCCCTAAAGTCGTCCTCTCGTGCGAACTGAGCCGCCTCCCAACTGCTCTGAACCTGCATCGCGGATCTGAGATGAGGCACGGCAGCTTTCCCTGCCCGGATTGCACCGGAGCGATGAGTGAATCCTTGCCGCAGGGCAGGGTTGACGCCGGTGCGGCACGCCCCAGGTAGCGGCGCATTGCCTTTGAACCTCATTCTTTGAGCGATGTCGTGATAAAACGCTTTGTCGATCAGCGGCCGCGAGCCATCGATCTATGGCTGACAGCCACTGCGGCATCGGCTGCGATCACCGCTGTCGTTCTATGCGCCCACCTGCCGTAGGCGCATCGGCTGAACAGGCCGCAGCACGCGTCACAGCAAATGCCATTCTAGCGGCAGCTACGGTTGCGCCATGACGAGGTCTTCAGCCATTCACAATCCGTCAGGATCCGTGAGTTGACCCTGTCATTGGTGAGGCGGCGACGGACCCTTGGTCGAGTGTGTTGGTTGCTCCCTCTGAGAAACTTAAGTTCCTTTGCGGGACCCCTTTTGGTGTTTGGGACGCGCAGGAACTGGCGCTGGGTCTCAATGCGAGCCTCGAAAGACGCCCGACCCAGATATGTCCTAAGACGAGCCTAACGTTTCGGTAGTCTTACGGGGTAAGATTTACTTCTTAGTGGCTAAACCGGGCTGCCTACCTCTTGATCAAATCCCGGTTCTTCATCTTCATGGATGAACGTGCCGCGTCTATGCGGGGCTGATATCGGGGGCGGGGAATGTTGAAAGATGAATACGGCTGCGCCGCGCAGCCGATGGCGCCAGTGACGGCTGCTCCATGGAGTGCCGATCAGGCAATCGAGACTGTGTTGCTCGGCGGGAGTTCGCTGCTTCGAGCCGGTCTCGCCCAGCTCCTCACTGGCACACCCTTCGTCGTGGTTGACCACCATGAGAACGCCGCCCTCTCCGGTGAGGTGAGCCCACATCCGGCTCTGTTTATCGTTGATGCCAGCGGATCATTTGAACAGACGCTTCAGTTTGTCGAAGTGGCCAAGTGCCAGAATCCTGCGGCCCGTGTTGTGCTGATCGCCGACCGCTTTGAGCGTGGCCTGATCCATCTGGCGGTCTCGAGGGAGGTCGATAGCTTCTGCATCGCGACCGCAGAGCGGGAGGTCCTGGTCAACATCCTCGAGCTCACCATGCTGGGCGAACAGGTTCTGCCTGCGGCAGTGCTTCAAACGCTTCTCAACCATGCATCGGCAACGGCAAGCGCGGCTCAGCCCTCATCGGTCGCTGAGTTGACCTCTCCTGATCCGAAAGCGGGCAACCTCTCCCCGAGAGAGAGGGTGATCCTCCAGTCTCTCATGGGAGGTGAGGCGAACAAGGTGATCGCCCGAAAGCTCGACATCACGGAGGCCACCATCAAGGTTCACGTGAAATCCATCCTCCGCAAGATTGGAGCCGCCAATCGCACTCAGGCCGCGATGTGGGCCAACGAGAACCTCCGGGTTGTCGGTCAATCCTTCATCAACGCCTAGGGCCGGATCCGAAGGGCTGTCTGACGCGGCACGTGCACTCGTGCGTCTGGCGTTGGTCACCATCGGCTTGCGGCTGATGCAGAGAGTGCCGCACTCCCTTTCCCGGCTTACCGTCACACCCTAGCTTGAGAAGAGCTGGCTCGACCAGCAGCACCCGTTGTGGAAGGCGAACACCCGATGAGCCCCACCCGTGTCTTTCTGCTTGCCTCCGCTCTGGCTCGGCTGATCGAGAAGGAGAGGGGAGGCCACCACGTCCGGCAGGGTTACTTCCCGGATCGCCCAGACCGCGGCACTCACGTGCAAGTGGCGGGCGAGATGGGGCAGCTCATCCTGGTCTCCCAGCCTGCAGCTGGCCCACGTGAGGAACGCGCTGAGATCTCCCGCCCGCAGGCGGAGGCCTTGCTCGATCTGACGGCCGGGCAAATCGAGTATCTGAGCATCACCATCACTATCGACTCTCACACCGCCACCGCCCAGCCGACTCTCACACCGCCACCGCCCAGCGCGTCACCACCCCGGCGCCGCTCGACCTGATCAGCATTGGGTTCAAACATGACACGGCGGCGCGCAAGTTCCGGCCGCCGGCCTGGTTTGGTCCCGAGATCACCAGTGATCCCGCCTATCGGCCCCGCTCCATCGCTCTCGCCGGTCCGCCGTCACCTCCGAAGGTCGAGTCACGGATACGGCCCTTAACAGCCTGCTCGATGCCTTGGACAACCGGGCGGGCGAGCCCCAGCTGCAACCGACCCCGGTGACTCGTGCACCCGAGCCATCCGAGCCCGCCGTCGACACCGAGGCTGAACAGGAACTCGATAGGCTCAACATCGAGGACAGCGTGATCCGAGAGCTCGCCCGTTCGTTGCAGCCACAGGGGCGCTGAGCCTGTCCTCGAGGCGATTGAGTTCGCATCGAAGGGACCGCCCGCATGAAGTGCGGCTCGGCACAACAACCTTCGCCCGCGGCCCGTGGCGTGCACCCTTTCGGCCGATAGACCAGTCGTGCCGGTGTCACCAGAGGTATAGCCAATCCGCCGAAGGTGGCCTAATTGGCTGTTGGTGGGGCCTGTAGCTCAATGGTTAGAGCCGGCCGCTCATAACGGTCTGGTTGGGGGTTCAAGTCCCTCCGGGCCCGCCACAGACTGGCCCATCCCGGCACAAGGCCAAGACTATCATCGCGACCATGACCGATCCTCATCCTCGTCCAGACACTGAGCTCGTGGAACACAACGGCTACCAGATCCGTCTCCGCCAGAGCGGCCTGGAGTGGCTGGCCTTCGTGGCCCAGCCCAAGCAGCGCCCGACCCTGATCCTGGCTCCCGATCGGGAGGCGGCCCTCACCAAGGTCTATGAGTGGATCGAGAGACAGCGGACCTCTGAGAGGCATGCACCATGAGCTACCGCCTGATCCAGCTGGCGCCCGGCGCTTATGATCTCCTCCTGCACGACACCGTCGTTGCCAGTGTTGTCAGAAACGGTTCGCGGCAACCCTACACCTGGACGGCCGAACTGCTGGAGGATCTGCCGCGCAGCCAGAGGCCCTCGCCGGTGTTGTCATGTCTGGATGGCGCCCGTTTGGCAACGTGATTGTTGATGATGCTTGGGCCTAGCGGGGCGGGTGCGGTCATGTCTCCGGCCTTTGAACGCGGTGCTTCATGACCGCAGGCCCTG
>NZ_JBVVAK010000200.1:0-11823 GCF_055792825.1 Microvirga sp. GN3 | reverse complement strand
CTGTCCTGAGGGTGGAGGAAACCTCTCCATTCTCAGGCCGGACACGACCCGACGTGACCTCTATGATCGTTCCAGACACCGACAGAGCCGGCATATCCTACCGCGGTAGCGGTTTAGTCCTTTGGCACGAGGCGGACATTGTCTGAACTTCCGTGTTGGCGGCGTGAGCGGACGTTTGCACAGTCGCGCTTAAGGGCAGTGCATGACCCTGGCTGCTTCAAAACTCAAACAGGCCCAATCTCGGTAAACTATTTGTATAATTTCATGCGGCTGCACCGAGAAATCTCCGGCCTGCCTAGGCCTACACGACACAAAATTGTTCAACGAGTGACCCGTCAGCGTTTTTACACAACCAAGACCCGTTCCTGACCTTCAGCCAGATAACCGGAACCTGAAGCCCACGCGGGCATCCGCTTCTCCTCAGGTCCCGCAACGGTAATGCCCTGCTGGAAAGGCCTCCTGGCACGTTACCGCACCGGGATGCCGTATTGCAGGCCGCCCTTGGTCCAGAGCGCGTTCTGGCCGCGCTTGATCTTGAGCGGAGAACCCTCGCCGACGTTGCGCTCGAAGCTCTCGCCGTAATTGCCCACGTGCTTGACGATGCGGACGGCCCAGTCGTTGGTCAGGCCGATGGCCTCCCCGAACTTGCCCTCGGTGCCGAGAAGACGCTTGATCTCCGGATTGTCGGAGGTCTTCATCTGCTCGACATTCACCTTGGTGACGCCGAGCTCCTCGGCATCGAGCATGGCATTGTGGGTCCAGCGGATGATATCGCCCCACTGATTGTCGCCATGGCGCACCGCGGGACCCAGCGGCTCCTTCGAAATGACGTCCGGCAGAATGACCTGATCGTCCGGAGCGGAAGCCTTCTGGCGAACGGAATAAAGGCCAGACATGTCGTTCGTGAGGGCATCACAGCGACCTGCCTCGTATGCTACGAAGACCTCGTCGGAGTTTGAGAGGGCCACCACTTCGTACTTCATGTTGTTGGCACGGAAGTAGTCGGCGAGGTTGAGCTCGGTCGTGGTGCCCTGCTGGGTGCAGATCGAGGCGCCGTTCAGCTCCTTGGCGGAGGCAACGCCGAGCTTCTTGCGGACCATGAAGCCCTGGCCGTCGAAATAGTTGATGGCCGGGAAGTCGAGGCCGAGCTGCGTGTCACGCGACATGGTCGCGGTTGTCGTCCGGACCAGCACGTCCACTTCGCCAGACTGGAGCGCGGTGAAGCGGTCCTTGGCGGCAAGCGGGATGAAGCGAACTTTGGTCGGGTCGTCGAAGATGGCGGCCGCGATGGCGCGGCAGAGATCGACGTCGAGGCCGGTCCAGTTGCCCTGAGCGTCCGCCACGCTGAACCCGGCCAGACCCGTGTTCGAGCCGCAGGTCAGGAAGCCCTTCTGCTTCACGCTGTTGAGTGTCGCCTGGGCCGAGGCGCTCGTGGCAAGCAGGCTAGCTGTCAGGCCAAAGGCAATCGACACGAGAGCCGTTCCCATCACACCATCATCTCCAGCCCTACAGATTATGCCATGCATTTCGGCCGATCAGGTGGAGGCTGTTCTTTCCGATGTCGAGCGAGAGGTGTAACCCGCTGAAGCTGAGCGGCATCGGCTGACCTTCTGGCGGGTCGCATCAGCATGAAGTCCGATGAGATCCACACTTGCCATGACGGCCAGTAAGATCATCAACTTCATTCCGGGAGACCAGCCTGTTGGAGCCCCTCACATAGGCGAGCGATGACCTCTTGGCTGAACGGAGGAGCGGCTCTCACGGCTGACACCGTCAGACCTGGGTACGTTGTGAGAAGCCGTTGGACGCAGGCCTCGGCCTCCTGCCGTCGGCCGTCCAATGCGTACGATGCAGCGAGAAATCGGTTGATCCAAGCCGCTTTGGGATGAGCCAGACGGGCCTTCTCGAGCCACGTGATCGCCTCCGCATAGCGGCCAGCGACGAAGTGAGCATCCCCGATCCCGGCATAGGAGTTGAAGATCATGGGATCAAATGGACTCAGGCGGATCGCCCTCTCGAAGTGAGCGATCCCGGTTTCTGGGTCATCGCGGAACGTGCGCAGCCAGCCGCTGCGGTTCCAGGCCCAGGCGGAGTTCGGGTCAAGAACCAACGCTTTTTCGAGCAAGTAAAGCGCGGTCTGAAACTCGCGGGTGATCGTGTGAGCGGCCCCGAGGACAGTCAGAACAAATGGATCGTCGGATGCCAAACCTGCGGCTAACTGCGCTTTCTCCAACGCATCACGTCTATCGCTCTCAGGATCCGTTGACCAGTTGTAGATGACACGCTGCCCGCTACACCAGGACGCAAGGGACAGGGCCAGAGGATAGATCGGATCCAGCTTCAGCGCCTCATCGAGCAACCGGGAGGCAACCTGATTGGAAGTGGCATCCAGGGACCAGACATAGGGCAGGGCCTGCATGACCAAATCGTACGCGTTGAGGCTGTCCGGCCGCTTGCGGCGCGCCCGCTCAATCTCGGCGGCCCGGATTGAGGGCTGGATCGCGCCCACGACACTGGTCGTGATCCGATCCTGAAGGTCGAAAATGTCTTCAATGGTGCCATCGTAGCGGTCCGCCCAGAGGTGTGCTCCGGTGGTCGCGTCGACGAGCCGGGCTATGATGCGCACCTTGTCCCGGCTGCGCCGGACGCTGCCCTCGAGAACATAGCGGACGCCGAGCTCCCGGCTCACCTGCTGCACGTTCACGGCCCGTCCCTTGTAGGAGAAGGTCGAGTTGCGGGCGATGACGAAGAAGGAGCGGATCCGCGACAGGGCCGCAATGATGTCCTCCGAAAGCCCATCGGCCAGAAACTCGCCGTCGTGGCTCTCGCTCATAAAATCAAATGGGAGAACCGCTATGGACGGCCGGTCTGGCACCGGCAGGCGTGCCGGCAGGCGTGCTTGCGGTGCTGCGACGCCGTTGTCAAACAGGCTGTAGACCCGAAGCGGCTTAGTGATGTTCTTGACCGGCTGCTCGCCCTGATCCTGGAAGCTGTAGGGCAGCTTGTCCCTGACCTCCTCATACACCTTGGCCGAAATGCAGATGGCTCCTGGCTGAGCCAGTTGCTCCAGGCGGGCCGCAATGTTCACTCCATCGCCATAGATATCTCCGTCCTCTTCGAAGATGATCTCCCCAAGATTGATCCCGATCCGAAGCTGAAGCGGATGAGCTGAATTGTCTGCGGCTCTTGATGCAAGGACCTCCTGCATCTCGACGGCGCATTGGACAGACTCGGTTGGACTGCTGAATTCAACCAGAAAGCCATCACCGGTGGTCTTCACAATCCGCCCGTGATGCTCGACGGCCCTGGGCTCGATGATCTCCCGGCGCAGGCTCTTAACCTGAGCGAGGGTTCCTTCTTCATCCTCGCCCATGAGCGTGGAGAAGCCCACCACGTCAGCCGCAAGAACGGCTGCCAGACGTCGCTGGACCTTTGGCTTGCCAGAGCCGCTCATGTCCGTAGTCCCCGTGGGAGATCTGATGGTGCGTCTTTACGGCGGCTTCGTCCAGGAAAAGCGATCAACGAGCTAAGCTCGAAAGGCCAGCTTCTGTGGGACAGGCGGAGGTATCTCAGGGCGGCTTTGTTGCACGGATGGGCGATTTGGCGGCCGAGGCTGGATGGCCTAGGAGGGCTGAGCCCTTCCTGATCCCGGATTCCACCACGCCGTTCAAGTCCAATGCCACTCGCCGTCATCGTACCCCCAAGCAGCGGCACTGGGTGACGAACTGGGCGGAGTACGATGCAGCCTTGCGTCAACGGGGCAGCCTCACGGTCTGGTTCTCTGAGGAGGCAATTGCCGCCCGGCGGGCCGAGCCCCGCACCACACGCGGTGGTCAGCCCCATTATTCGGCTCTCGCGATCAAGACAGCCCTGATGCTCCGGGCGGTGTTTCGGCTGGCTCTGCGCCAAACTGAGGGACCGATTGGCTCGATCCTGAGGCTCCTCGGGCTCAATCTGGCAGTGCCGGATCATTCCACTCTCAGCCGTCGCGCCGAGACCCTCGAGGTGCCAAGACCAATCTCACGCACCGGACCGGTGCGCCTGTTGGTCGACAGCACCGGGCTGCAGCTGTGCGGAGTCGGCGAGTGGCTGCTTGCGAAGCACGGTTCCCGAAAGCGCCGATCCTGGCGCAAGCTGCACATCGGGGTCGATGCCAGAACCGGGCAGATCCTCGCCTCAGAGCTGACGCCCCATGATGGCGATAATGGCGCGCAGGTCGAGCCCTTGCTCGACCAGATCACCGGTCCACTCGCCTCTTTCATCGGCGATGGCGCCTACGATCAAGCGGATTTCTAAGGCACCGTCGGCAAGCGCTATCCTGAGGCTGACGTGATCGTTCCGCCCCGATCAACGGCAGTGCTGAGCGACGATATGGAGGCCGCTCCGACCCAGCGCGATCGGCACCTCCACAGCATCGCGGAGCATGGACGCATGGGCTGGCAGAAGCGGTCCGGGTACACTCGACGAGCCCTAGTGGAGGCGTCTTAAAGCCGCTTCAAACGAGTGATCGGTACGAGCTTACGCTGCGGACGGAACCCCGCCGCGCGACCGAAATTGCCATTGCCGTTCAGGCGCTGAACCGCATGCTTGAGCTTGGACGCCCGCAGTCCGTCCGCATCGCCTAAACGAAACGCATGGGGTGGGCTCAGTGCGTTCATAAGCCGATCCGTGCAACACGGTCGGGCACCGCATGAGAATTGACATCTAAAGTGAGAAACCGAACGGTCCGCTTGTCTCATTGTTGATGTCCAAAGCTGCCGTAAACCCGATATTCTCATTCCAAGATGTCAGCTGACAGCGGGGCGTCGGGAGGTTCGGTTCTCAACCCACCGTCTCTAACCGACCAAACCGCACCGGAATGATGGCTTGCGTGCTGATCGGCCCGTCGACCTGTTTGCTGATGACGGTGAGCTGCTGGGTCTCCTCCGATCCCAGGGGCAGCACCATCCGGCCCCCAGCGTGAGTTGATCCAGCAGTGTCTCGGGCGGCTGCTCGGCGGCAGCCGTGACCAGGATCTTATCAAACGGAGCATGCTCGGCCCAGCCGCGCGTTCCGTCCCCAACCCGGACGGTGACATTGCTATAGCCAAGCTGATGCAGGCGTGCATCGGCATGGCTGGCAAACTCCTCGACCACTTCAACAGTCCAGACCTGACGGACAAGCTCTGCCAGGACGGCAGCCTGGTAGCCCAGGCCTGTGCCGATCTCGAGCACGGTCTCACTGGGCTGCAGGTCCAGCAGATCTGTCATGAGAGCGCAGATGAAGGGCTGCGAGATGGTCTTCTCGAAGCCGATCGGCAGCGGTGTGTCATGGTAGGCGAGGGCGGCAAGCTGTGGCGGAACGAAGAGATGGCGCTGCACCCGCCGCATGGCCGCCATCACCCGCTCGTCAAGTGCGACCTTGCCGATCTCGTCACTCATCAGGTCAGCCTGAAGAGCGACCACCTCAGCCATGTGCCGGCGCAGGATCGCGAGATGCGTCTCAGTCATAGGCTTCATGTCAGCCGATCTCCCGCTGGTGCTGGTGAGTTGAGCGGCGAAGCATTCGATTGTACGCCCAGGTCGAGGATCCCAGAAGCAAAGAGTGTTCTGCGACACAGAGCGGTTGGGCTTGTCCTTGGTGCCATCCCGGCTGTTGCAGGCAGCCGGCTCTGCTGCTTCCGGTTGCTGATGGCATGCGCTATGGCTGCGCCAGAGGTCCTCCTGTGGAGCCTCTGACTTTTAAGCAGAGGGTCCTGGGTTTGAGTCCCAGCGCGCTCACCAACAACTTCAAAGGGTTACCGGCATCTGCCCTTTGAACCGTTTTGCTCCAGGTCGCCAAGAGGTAGCCACCCGTCAGGACAGGAGAGGCTCGCTTGCGTCCGAGCCAGGCCAAACCGGAGGGCGGAAACAACGGACTGAGCCGTTCAAGGCTTGCTCTCCGCCCACTCCCAGCTTATTGGAAGTGCTGTCACGGAACAGCCGATAATTACCCGATGCTGACATTCCGGCACGACCTCTAGGCCTAGAGCCACAGCGAAAGACCCATTCGCTGAAGGGAGTGCGCGACCCATCTTTCATGCGCCGCCACCGCCCGACTCGGCGGCAAGGCGCCCACGCAAACGTGGCGCCGCAAAGTCCAGGAAGCTGCGCATCTTGAGCGGCAGCGCGCCCTGGGTGCCGTGCAGGAGATACACCGGCAGTGGCTCTGGCTCGAACGCCTCCAGGACGACCCGCAGCAAGCCTTCCTGGACGGCACTTGCAGCTTGGTACGACAGCACCCTCGTCACCCCCACACCGGCGGCCGCTGCCGCAAGCGCCGCTTCCGCCGTGTTGACGGACAATCGTGAACGCACCGCCACTGAGAGGTTCCGACCCTTGGTGCCACCCGAAAAGGTCCAAGTCATCGGAGAGCCAAGGACGTCGAAGGTGACACAGGCCATCTCGGCGAGCTCACCCGGCTTCTGTGGAACCCCATGGCTGGCGAAGTAGCTTGGGCTGCCACACACCACCTGCCGCACGGTCCCAACCCGCGTGGCGACCATCGAACTGTCAGGCAAGGTGCCGATCCGCAGGGCGACGTCGACGTGGTCTTCCAGCAGATGCACGTTCCTATCGGGCAGGAGCATTCTGACATTGATGTCGGGATAGGTCGCAAGGAATTCGCTGACCACGGGCACGACGTGGAGGCGGCCGAACACAATGGGCGCGGTGACGACGGGTTCGCCCTTGGGAGCCAAGTGCTCTCCAGCGGCCGCTCGCTCGGCTTCACCGATCTCATCGAGAATGCGCTTGCAGGCTTCGACATAGGAGGTCCCTGCGTCCGTCAACGTCAGCCGGCGTGTCGACCGGGTCAGAAGGCGCGTGCCGATGTGCTCCTCCAGTTCCGCCAGCTTCCGGCTGATGGTCGGTAATGGGATCTTCAAACGTCGACTGGCCCCGGTGAAGCTGCCTGCCTCGACCACAGCAACAAGGATCGACATCGCTTCCAAGCGGTCCATGGATTGTTCCAACTATTGAGATAATCTCTCTTAGAACTGGCAGATTATATGGTCCGTCGGAAGAAGCTACCTTTCTCACACCGGAACAAGCACCGGTCTCAACACAACAACAGGAGTTCTTCCCATGGCCCGTATTGCCGTTCCCACACTTGATGAAGCACCCGCCGCATCCGCCCCCATCCTGGAGGCCGTGAACAAGCAGCTCGGCGTCGTCCCCAATCTCTTCCGCCTGGTCTCGATCAGCCCGGCCGCACTGACCAGCCTCAGCGCAGCGCTAAGCAAGACACTTGATGTCCGGACGCGCGAGCGGATCGCGCTGGCTGTGGCCCAGGTGAACGGGTGCGATTACTGCCTGTCTGCCCACACCTATCTCGGCCTCAACGTGGCCAAGATCAGCCTGGAGGAGATCACGCTTAATCGTCAGGGGCGCTCGGGCGACCCGAAGGCTGACGCTGCCGTCCGGTTCGCCATGAAGGTCACAGAAGTCCGTGGCCGCGTCAGCGATGCCGATCTGCAAGCCGTGCGGGCGGCTGGTTATTCGGACGCGCAGATCGTCGAAATCGTCGGCGTTGTCGCGGAGAACGTGTTCACGAACTTCATCAACAACGTGGCCCAGACCGACATCGACTTCCCGGTCGTATCATCGGACGAGCTCGGCAAGGCGGCTTGAACGCATGACTGCATCCGGTGGCCTTCGCGCCGCCGGATGCTCGCTCGATGGAGGACACCATCATGGCCTACAACTTCCTGGACATTGCTTCCACTCCAAGCGTGAGGGTGGCCCAAGAGGCTAACGAAAGCCTGGAGTTCTGGTCGGATTTTGCGGGCCACCGTGCATTCGACCGGTTCACCCAAGTGAGGCGGCCTTCATCGCCGAGCGGGACAGTTTCTATATGGCAACGGTCTCGGAGAGTGGGTGGCCCTATGTCCAACATCGTGGCGGACCGGCTGGGTTCCTCCGCATGGTGGATGATCGGACCCTGGCTTGCGCCGACTTCCGTGGCAATCGGCAATACATCTCGGTCGGGAACTTGGCCGCCAATGACAGGGCAGCCCTCTTCCTGATGGATTACGCAGGGCGCCGGCGGTTGAAGATCTATGCCCACGCCCAGGCAGTCAGCCTTGCAGATGCGCCGGACTTGGTGTCGACCCTTGCCCTTCCTGAATACAAGGCGAAGGTCGAGCGAGCTCTCGTGTTCCGTCTTGAGGCGTTTGACTGGAACTGTCCGCAGCACATCACGCCCCGCCTCACCCTCACCGAGATCGAGCAAGGTCTCGCCGCCATGCACGAGCGGATCGCGCATCTGGAAACGGAGAACGCCGCGTTGCGAGCCCGGCTCGCAGCCGATGGAGAATAGACATGCAAGTTATGGATTGTGTCCCTGTACCCCCTTTCACTCTGGAGGCCGCAATGCAAAAGGCACGGCTTGCCGAGGATGCCTGGAACAGCCGCGACCCGGCGCGTGTGGCGCTCGCCTACACGCCTGACAGTGAATGGCGGAACCGAACCGAGTTTCTGACGGGGCGCGCTGCCATTGAAGCATTTCTCGTGCGCAAATGGGACCGCGAGCTGGATTATAGGCTCATCAAGGAGCTGTGGGGCTTCCGTGAAAACCGAATGGCAGTCCGCTTCTGCTACGAATGGCACGATGACAGCGGCCATTGGTTCCGCTCCTATGGCAACGAGCTGTGGGAGTTCGATGACCAGGGGCTAATGCGCCGTCGTGTCGCCAGCATCAATGACGCTCCGATTGCAGCGGCAGATCGCAAGTTCTTCTGGCCGCTTGGACGTCGCCCGGACGATCATCCAGGGCTGAGCGATCTCGGTCACTGACCACGTCGGGACCTCGATGTGCCAGGAATATCGCTTTCTGGCACATTCTGGAGTAGGTCGACTATCCGCAATGGGACCGAGGCCGGACAAAGCTACATAAAGCCGCAAAAGAAAAGGCCGCCCGTTTGGGCGGCCTCTCGTTTCGATCAGTTTGCCGAAGTTTCCGTACAATTGCAGATGAACCTCGTCTCACGTTTCAGTGGGTGAGGCGGGCCGATGCGCGCATCGAGGAAGCACATTGCCGAATTGTGGCTATCCTATGCGAGCGTCCTCATCAACTGGTGTAGAAGGTGGCCAAGGATGCCGCAGCCCTTCCGCCAAGTAGCTGCAAAAATTGAGCTTTATCTTCGAGTTTGCCTCAACTTCTCGCAGAGATTCGCCATCAGTCTGCCTCACCTCCGAAAGTACGCGGGTCACATTTCCGGTAAGGCTGTGTATGGAATGAGCATGGCTCCAATGACGTGAGGAGGGCGTGTCGCGCGTTCCACAACGCCCATCCCGCGCGGTAAAATTGTAGCCGCGAAGCAAATTGCCAGCACTGGGCCAAGTCAGAACGTCAGTCTCCTGCCCTTTGGGATTGGGCAACGGAGGCGACAGATCTGACGAGTGTCATGCAGACGAGCATGAACCATGCGCTAAACCCTTGGCGTTCAGCTTGGGCGGGCCCTTGGAAAGGCCCTGACATCAAAGCGCATGGTTGACCTGTCTGCTTCGTGCAACTCAGGGTCAGGCCGGTTTGATCCAACGTGGCGCGAGTTCGACGACCTCCAGATCGTGTTCGAGCAGTTCACGCGACTCCGCAAGATAGGATTGGTACGCCGCCGTCTTCAGAAATGCCTCGGCCGCCGCACGCGACCGGTAGACTTGGAACGCCGCGACCGTGTCCGGATCAGAGCCAAAGCTGTAAATATAGGACACGTGCCCTTCGTTGGCTGCGATTGCGGGCCGCATATGCCGCCGCCAGATCGCCTCAACATCGTCCCTTCGACCGGGTTTTACCTTATGCTTTAGAAAAAGAGCATGCATGAACGTCTCCATCTGCTTGTGCTTAAGAGAGGGTGAGTCTTGTCTTGCTTGGCGTTCGCTGGTGGATGCGTCTCTCACCGGGCGACAAGCTTGCGGTCGAGAAAGTCGAGCATGAGGCCGGCGATCATCGGGGCATCTTCTTCAAGCGCGAAGTGGCCCGTCTCAAGCAGGTGGATCTCGCTGTCCGGCACATCACGCTCATAGGCTCGCGCGCCAGCAACCGTGAAGAACGGATCATGTTTGCCCCATACTATGAGAGTGGGCGGCCGATGCTGACGCAGATAGGCCTGCCACAGCGGGTACTGTTTGGGATTAGATCCGTAGTCGTGGAGGAGCGCGAGCTGGATCTCGTCGTTGCCTGGACGGTCGAGCCCCGCTTGGGCGTGCAACCAGGCGTCCGGGCTAATCCGGCTCGGATCACGCGCACCGTGCAGGTACTGAAACTTGGTTGTGTCGAGCGTGAGGAAACCGCGCAGCGTCTTCTCGGTCTCGGGGGTGCGCTGTTCCCAGGCCGGTCGAGCCGCGTCCATGGCCGGCGACAGCCCCTCCTCATAGGCATTGGCGTTCTGGACAATGAGCGCATTTATGCGCTCGGGGTGCTGGATGGCCATACGAAAACCGACGGGCCCCCCAAAGTCCTGCATGTAGAGTGCGTAGCGTCTGAGCCCGATTGCCTGGGTAAAGCGGCTCATGATGTCGGCCAAGTGATCGAATGTGTAGGAGAAGGCAGTGGGCGAAGGCGCACTGCTGAAGCCGTAGCCCGGATAGTCAGGGGCAACGACATGATAGCGCTGTGCCAGTCGAGGAATGAGGTCGCGGAACATGTGCGAGGACGTGGGGAAGCCATGGAGAAGCAGCACGGTCGGCGCATTGGGTGGACCAGCCTCGCGGTAGAAGATCTCGATGTTGTCGATGGCTTGGGTGCGATAGCGCACCTGCGCGGGGTCAGCGTCAGCAGGCGCGGCAATTAGCGTTGAGGCCACGAAGCCGGCAGCCGAGAGGCTGGCGGTACGGCGGGCAAGGGTCATTTCCAGCTCCCATTTTGGTAACCATCAAACCTTATATTTGATGGTTACCGCAGCCCATGGTAACCTGTCAAACACAATTTTGGAGGTTACTGTGGGAGCCGTGGATTTCCCCTTTTTCGGCAATGCCCTTTGGGTCGATTTTCTCGACACCGAACCGGCGCGTCCTGGTGGAGGGAGGGACGATCTGATCAGCACGCCCGACGCTTTCGTGCGCTGGGCGCAGGCCGCCAGCCTGATCAGCTCAGAAGACGCCTTTCAGCCGGATGAGGTCTGGCTCGAGGACGCTCGCCAGTTCCGCACCTCGTTGCGCGAGGGTGCCGACGCACTTGTTGCCGATCGCAATCCGCCGATGGCGACCATTGCCGCTGTGAATGAAAAGCTTGCTCGTAGCCCAGTCGTGTCGACCCTCGTCAAAGGTGGATCGGGTTGGGAGATAACGCCGCGATTCAAGGCACGATTAGCCGATGCGCTGCTGGGCCGACTGGCCGCGGACTTTGCAGAGACGCTCGCTTCGGGGCGCGTAAACCGGCTGCGGCGCTGCGAACATCCCAGCTGCGTGATGATGTTCATCGATACGAGCAAGAACGGCAAGCGCCGCTGGTGCAGCATGGAGACCTGCGGCAATCGCGAGAAGGCTGCCGGACGCCGGGCGAGGTCCAAGCTGTAGATCAATGAGATGTGCAACGTTGAACCCGCTTACAGGTCGCGGTAAGCCTGAGGTCGCTCCGACCGGAACGTCTGTACGCCAGCGCCTACGCTCCGTCTCACCCAGGCTGCCTGACATTTTGAATGGGCGCGAACAGAGAGATTTCAACGTGGTTGCCAGATGCCCTGTGGCAACCAAGTTGAAATGTCGCGTGAGGCGCAAAGCGAAACTGTCAGTCAGGTCGGGTGAGACGGAGCCTGGGGCGGCGGTGCGCAGACTGTCCGATCGGAGCGCCGACGGCCCAGGCGTT
>NZ_JBVVAK010000199.1:0-12044 GCF_055792825.1 Microvirga sp. GN3 | reverse complement strand
AGGCGGCAGGTCAGATCGGCTCCGAACTGCAGCTTCCGCAGCCGGACCTTGAACAGCTGCTGGCAGCGCGGACAGACCAGATCGATCCGCGTGCTCCCATGATCCTCGAACAAGCTGCCTCCTCACGTTGACGTATGTCCGGAAGCCCTGAAGCATGGCAGTAAGGCGACAAGGAGGCGCCGCCTGTGCGGAGGCTCTAAACGATGCCCCAGGCGCGGTAGCGGGTGCGATCGGTGAGCTCGCGCGGCAGCGCGCCGCCGAGCTGCGTCAGCATCAGATCGATGGCCTTGGGCGTGACCTGCAAGAGCTTCGCCGCGAGCGGCACCGTCACCAGCGGACGCGACAGAAAGGGGTCAGAACAAGAGAGGTTCCTATTGATACCGTAACGTATTACGTAGCAAGAACGAGGGTTGGTGAGCTGACCGAACGGCCTCCGCAAGTGCGGAATTCAGCTTGGAACTTGATGTTCAAGCCGTCATCCAGGGCTGAACACCTGATAGAAAAGCGCACAGCTCTTGGGAGTGTCGTCCACGAGAGCGGCGCTGTCCGGATTAGCCTGATACAGCTGATTGATACAATAGTTTCAAATGTCTACCTGATTGAGGTGAGTACCCTGTTTTCTTCCCGCTGGGCGATTAGTCTACGGGAATTTTTGGAAGGTTGTTGCTCCGTTCTATCTTACCGTATCAATAGGAACTGCTCTTGTTCTGACCCTAGCTGGTCAATGCCTGGCTGAAAGAGAAGCTTGCTCTCCGGCGCTTCCATGTTCGTGGCTTGAGGAAGGTCAGCACCGAAGCCCTCTGGGCCGTGCTGACCTACAACATCCAGCAATGGATTCGTCTGCGCTAGCTTCCACGATTTACCCCCGCACCGCCTGACGGGAGCAACGGGTAAGGCATTCTGGCCCAAGCGTGCATCTTTCCAGGAAGCATCTTCCGCACATCGATCGTGTTCTGTCTTGCTCGCATTACGGGAGCACGGCATGGCCTGAGCTGCGCCAGTCAGTCCATCAGAGGATTTTCTCACAGGTCGAAGAGGGCGGAGGGATCGACCGCGACGCCGCGCTCCTGCATCATCTCGGTGAGATCGCGATAGCTGATCCCATACTTGCAGTACCAGCGCACGCATAGAAGGATGATCGTAACCGGAAAGCGGCGACGCCTGAACAGAGACAACGGGGCGGCTCCTTGGTAAGCCGCCCCTCGTTATAATGCCAAGGTTAATGCAACGGTGCCGAGGAACTTGCCAAGGACTAGCTCCGCGGCGTCATGGGACGGTTATAAGTCCGATTTGCGCGACGTTGTTGCTGAGATCGCTGTCTGAGCCGCTGAATTCGATCCAAAGTCGGTACTGGCCGGGAGTGAGGCCGGCCGGCACACTGAACGTGAGATTTCCGCCCCAGCTGCAGAACGCGCAGAAGCTTGCCCAGTTGAACGTCCCCAATGTAGTTATGAAAGCGCCCGATGTTGGGACCAGAAACGCCCTGAACTGCGGGTTAGGAAAGGTGATCCCGGAGCTCAGATTCTCGACCGAGATATCACGCACCGTGAACGTCGAACCTGCCGCAACCGTCGAAGGGCTGATTGTGGCGAATCGCTTCGCGCCACCGGCGACGCGCAGCGGGAAAATCCCCACGTCGCTCTTGTCCTGGGGCGAGAACCGGAACTGCGCCGAGCGGAACCACCCGACCTTATCCTGGGTGTAGAGCACGTTGCTTACGGTGTCCGGTCCCGTCATTACGGCCGGCGTCGTCTCCTCATGATCGAGGGTCAGCGCATGCCCAAGTTCGTGCAGCGCGATCTCCTGAAAGCCGAGCGAGTATGGTACCTGCTGCTGCGAGGTGAAGAGCGTGATGCTCGGATTGAACATCATGTCTGCTTCGATTATCCGGCCGCATTCGCCGTCGAGCCAAATGATCGTGCGCCCGACGCTCGTGCCCCAGCCCGAGCCGTAAGCGGACTGCATCGAGGCATCCGAGAGCCAGGAGACCACATTGAGGTTGTCGCGTCCGGTCGGCACTGTGGACCGGCGCTCACGATTGATGGACACGATCGGATGTACGGCGTTCCATTTACCCGCCTCGTTCGCGACCATGTCGACCCAGAACTCAGAGTTCCAGAAGATGGCTCGCATAATGAAAGGCCGCTCGTGGAACCCGCAAATCACGAAAGCTTGGGCATCGGCGATGCCGGTCAGGCTGAGCACCACACCCAGCGCGCCAGCCCAGAACCGTACCATAGGCCCCTCCCTTCTCAGCGGTCGAGCATCAGCGAGCGGCACCGAGCGCCCGGATCGCCCTCACAAACTCCTCCGGTGTCGCCCCGGGCAGCTGCTGTTCCGGTACCGTTGCCGTCTCTGCGGCGACAATTTCTCCGGAGACGGTCGGCGCTCGCTCGCTGCCGGCTCTCGATCTGGGATCGGCTCCGTCTGCCGGCAGGAAAGCCCCGAGGCGCAGGTCTCCGTCCTCCACGCCGAGAACGATGCGACCTGTCGCAGTCCGGACGATGTTGCGCCCGGCGTCGACGATGAATACGCCGTTCTCGTCACCCACAGGTCGGCCCGGCTCCGCAAAGCGAATGGAGGTGGCATTCATAGGTCGGCCCGGCTCCGCAAAAACGATATAGGTGGGCCCGGGCACAAAACGCGGAACGTGGGTGACCATCATCACCTCATTCCCGACCCTCCCTCCAAGAGTCGTGAGCGCTACAGAACGCGTCTCGGAGGGCCCAATCAACACCTCGTCGACCTCGAACCGGGTGCGTGTGACGATTAGACCGCGCGGATCGCGCTCGCTTACCTGCTCGGAGGCCCTGCCACGGAACACCAATGATGCCGAGCGGGCGAGATCAGCGAGAGTGGGACGCCATTGGGAAGGACTTGGGCTCACCTGGCCGATAGCGGCCGCAACTGGGTCTGCTGGTGGAGGCTGCTCGCCCGACATTGCGGCCTCCTCAGCTGCGGCAGCCGGAACTCCCCCTGCCGCAATTGGTAGCAAGACCACCCCGATTCGGAACCGGCTACTAAGGTAAGAAAAGAAGCGCGTCATCTGGGATCCTTCCCGACGGTCGCTCAGGTTACAACGATAGCATGAGAACTTTCGGCAGCAAAACAGCCGCCATTTGCCTTCAGTCGAGTTTTTACGGCTGCTGCTAACGCCCTTCGAGTTTCAAAACCTGCCAAGGCTCTAAACGCCACTGGATGGAAGTTCAGGGGCAGGTCAGTCCGCGATCGTCATGTAGGGCTGTGTTAGCTGATCCGAGAGGAAGTTAATCTGCCTTAGAGTATAGATGATGCCGCACGCCCAAGTTCGCGACTGCCCTGAACTAAGCGGACCTGGCCGCTTACGACAGAGCGCAGCCGCCATACCCTGTGCCAGCTCACGATACTCCTCGTCCAGGTGTTCACGACAGAACGCGCATCCGAAAGCTACGCTTCGTCTCGACGGCTAAGCTATTGATAAAATTATGTACAATCGTAACAGAGGGAGCTAAACAGGAACTCACTACGACCTGTGCTTAGGATGCACGCTGTTTTGTCGGACAGCATCGCGAGTGGCTTCGTTTGGGATCAGATCACAGAGGCTTTTGTTGGCCTCTCCTCGTCAGCCGAGCCGCTAAAACCCTTGTTTTCAGAGCATTTTCGCCAGTTGCGGGGAAGCCCTCCCCTTGTCCGCTGGTTAACAGAATGGCTTGAAAGACGTCTTCAAACGGTCGGTTTATCACGCCCTGATGAATGTACATTAGGTTCAGGCGTCCCCACGCCGGGACGGGGCAAGCAGGCAACGTCAAGCGGCGCAACGAGATCCGTGCCAGCTGGTAAAAGTAGCCGATCAGCTCACCTCTCTTGGGTCCAGGGCGACAATCGGATGAAGACAGGCCCGGTTCTAGCCAGCCATAGCGATTAAAGGGCAGCAGAAATGCTGCCCTTTGCTTCGAGTACAGTTAGCCTTCCGATTGCCCAGAGTATTTGGCATACAGAGCATCAAGGTTATTGACAACGAACTCGGCAAAGCCCGCATCGACATTGCGGTCGATCTGCAGCGTGCAACGCTTAGACGTAAAGTTGATTGTTGCCTTGACGCGTGTATCGGAAGCTTCCCAGTAACCAAGCTCAGCACGTGCTGGCCGATCTTTGCGGGTCACCTCCTCGACGAGGGAGTTGAAGCGCTCGTTCGTCTCCCGAGCGTTAAAGGCGGGCGTCTTGATGAACGCCTTCGCTTTCTCTAGCGCGGATGCATCGTTCTGGAACAGTTCGGCCAAGGGCAGCCAGCGTTTGCGACCGATCTCTGGAGCTGGGCCAATCGCGTCGATAACAGTGGCTGGAATCCGTTCGACCACCTGCAAGTACCAAGTGATCTGAGACTGGTTGCTGATGCCGAGCGCTGCCGCAATCGTCTCACGGTTGAACTTCTTCGCTTTCATCGCAGCCGCAAATCGCGCCTTCTCAATGAAGCTCAAGTCAAGTCGGGCGTTATTTTCCTGGCCTTGCGCCACAATGAGCTCAACGTCAGTCAATTGCCTGACGACCGCGCGGATTCTCATCCCGAGCGAAGCGACGGCCTTCAGGCGTCGATGCCCATAAGCAGCCTGGTATCGCCCATCTTGCTGAGGATGAGGCCTCACTAGGATCGGAACAAGCTGACCCTGGCTCTCGATCTGATGTGCCAGATCAGCGATCGACTGGGTGCCATCCTCCATTCGGTCTCGGATGAAGGACTCGTCGATCAGGCTCGGATCTAGTTCAACGACCGTTTGCCCGCTCTCAACGAGTGCCTTCAAGTCCTCTAGTTCGTGTGAGTCGTCACGAACCATTGTACTTAAGCGCTTCATCACTTGGCTTGTAGGCGCACTCTGCCGAAGCAGACTTTTGGACACTGTCTGAGAAGTATTCTCAGTTTCAATCTCGCTCCCGACTTTCTGAGGTACCGCCGTAACCGTTTCAGGGATCTCCACGAGCGTCGCGGAGACCGTCGGGGCAATATCAGAGATCTCAAGATCGGTACTCAGGGTCGCTGAAGCCCCCTCCCCCGCCCCTGATTTTCTGTCAGATGGCTCTACGATAACGGGAACGCCACTTGGCCCGGGCTCAACAGTTAACTCGGAGATGGTTTCGGAGACAGCCCGCAGCTTGTCTTCATATGCGGGCTCCGGATTCACAGGATCAGACTCTTCCGTGTTGAGGAACGCTGCCAGTCGCTTCGCACTCTTTGCCATTAGATCCTCCCCCAGGCCTGCAGAACCAGCGTTTCGATATCGCGGTTGACGGCGTTCATGGACTCAATCGCGCGGTCGATTGTGCCTTTCGTAAAGTCCGCGCGCTCGGCTTCGTAAATGGTCTTCTTCATAATGCCGGCATCTGAGACGGCAGTGCTCTTTAGCATTTCATTGTCAAGAACATAGTCTCCGAACATCTTACGGAGATACTGAACCATTTGGGCTTGAGGCACATCGTTTGGCTCATAGCGGGTGACGAGATATTTGAGCCAGTCGTACTCTGTATTGCCGCCCGCATCTTTAAGCACGCTTAGCAGGTCCTTGGTCATCGTTAGGAACTGAGCCATAGACATCACGTCCATCATTTGTGGATGAACCGTGATCACGATGCCTGTCGCGGCACTGAGAGCTGAGAGCGTCAGATATCCCAATTGAGGAGGACAATCGATCACAACGAGATCGTAGTTATGATGCACGGTCTCAAGCGCGCCGTTTACGCGGTCGAAGAAGCGCTTTCCCTCCTGCTTGTTCTGGAGAGCCATTGGCACTTCGTGCTCGAACTCCATGAGCTCGAGGTTCGCAGGGATAATTTCCAAGCCCTCAATATAGGTTGGCCGGATAATGTCCTTGAGCGGAATTCTCGCACCGGAGTAGCGGATATTTCCATAAAGGGTCTGGTTCTCTAGGACGTCGAGCTCTGGATGGAGGCCGTGGACGGCTGAGAGGCTCGCTTGCGGATCCAGATCGATGGCCAGAACGCGATATCCATTTATGGCAAGATACTGCGCCAGATGAGCCGCAGTTGTGGTCTTTGCTGATCCGCCCTTGAAGTTCGTGCAGGCGATCACCTGAAGGTGTTCGCTACCGCTACGGTGTTTCAAATACTGCCGCTCCCCTTTCGCATTTGCGTCGAGATACGCACGCAGGGTCGCGACGTCCTTGAGGGAGTAGAGGCGTCGGCCATTCGGCTGTATCTCCACGTCAGGTCCCTTCCCGTCCAGCGAGAGCTGCCGCAGGTAACTGTCCGCGACACCAAGGAGCTTAGCGACCTCTCCAGACGTCAGCTTGCGAAAGGACTTTTGAGCCCGCGGCGGAAAAGCGGTTTCAAGCTGCCGGTGCAGGTTTTTGGAGAGCTTGGTTGCATGCTCTCCAATGAGGTCGAGCCCCACACGGGACGGCCGATTGGATGTTGAGCTGGCAGATACCTGACCTTCGCTCTTGAGCTGAGGCAGAGCCATCAAGGTACTCCTTCTTACGGAAAAGTGCCGGCGAGCGGCCGAATTCCGTCTCATCAAATGCAGAGAACGTTAACATCAGGTTAAAATAGGGCTGCCCGAAACGAGACGTCGGCCACCTTCTTCTGCTGAACCGTTCTTGCTAAATAGCTGTTGATCAAAGAGAACTCTCAGCGACAGAGTGTTTTAAACACATGTAAAAAACTCTGCCTGCCGTCCCCGGAGGCGACGATCAGAGCTTCGTCAACCTCGCCCGCCTGCGACCGCCGGTCTGATTCGAATTTGCCAAGTATGCTGCATCAAACCCTGCAGCAAGGTGGTCTGAAATAGTCCATCCCTTCCCTACTGGCGTAGTCCGATCCGCATACCGTGAAACCAAGAGCACCCAAGGAACCACATCAGGCTGTCCAAGCCTGATTTCCAGTCGTGCGAGTTTTACACCGCCTTCGATTTTACACGTGTAAAATCCGGGTAGAGCAGCTCTCGCTTCTGGTTGGTCGGCCCGACGTCAACGACGTCGGTCGAGTACAAGGCGGCGCAGGCATCGCTTAGCCGATGCAAACGACTCTCAGCCATTAGGTTTTTACACGTGTAAAAACTGCAGCGACAGCCTCACATCCATCGGGCGACGTCAGTAGAGGCGCCTTTAGCTTCTATTGCCCTGCCCTTTTCAGCACCAAGGACAGTTTTGAGATCCTGATATCTGGCTGGTATAATGTCGACCGTGTGCTTCAGCTACTGTTCCTTGATTAGATGACCGCCATGTGTTGTCAGGTCCGGAGCCGCAGACCACAAGACATCGTATTTTACACCTGTAAATTCGAGGATGCGAGTCAAAGCCCCTCCCCTTCATACCGGGGGCCGCCGACAACTGTTTGACATGCATGCTGGCGGTGCAAAGTGCTCGCGGCTAAGAGAAACCCAGGCCAGATGGAAGACCGCCGTGTCACCACGGTTTCCGCCCCGACGTTTCTAACCCAAAACGATGTGATCCTCCCAGGCTCGCACATGAAGCTTTTTACACGTGTAAAACGCACCATTGGTGGGCCCATCCCTTATCAGGTTGATTGCTGGTACTAGATCAAGGGGACGTGCAAGCTCACTTGTTAACCATGGGTCTGGAAGTGAGCTACTTCCGTCATTACTGCCAGCCACCGGGTTCCAGGGACTGATATCGTGGTCGGCGCCATCGCGGCTGTGAATGCCGTGGGCGACATCTACCATCCCGACTCCCGCCAGATCCTCGCCGGCGCCAGACGAGAGGACGGGCAGGGGTTCCGCGTCACGATGGCGGCTATTATGGATGGCTACCGCGTCGTAACATCTCCTGGCAGCAATACGACGATCGGAGCGGTGGCCACAAACGTGCCGTTCAGCAGGACCGAGATGAGCAAGATCGCGCAGATGGCCCATGACGGCTTTGCCCGCACCATCAATCCGGTGTACACGATATCGGAGGATGATACGATCTTTGCCCTGTCCTCCGGCAAGGCCTCATCCTTCCGGGCCGATGTTTCGGCCATCGGGGCAATCGCTGCCACCGTAATGGCCCATGCCGTGGCCCGTGCCGTGGTGCAGGCCGAGAGCCTGACCGAGCATCAACTCCCGGCCCGCATAGACTATGTGAGGGGGTGAACAGAGCCTTCGGAGTTGGTCGCAGAGAACCGGAAGGAACCTGAGAGCGCTTCGACTCCCCGATAGCTATCTTTCAGTCTCAACGAAAGCGGCCCGCCGCGGGTGGGCCCGCTTCACCTTAGGCCTCGTGCGTTAACCATATCTGCTGGCACGCGCTACTCCGCGTCGTGCACGGATGCCGGCGGACTCAGCCCAGCCCTTCGCGCTCGATCGAGTTGCTGCTTGACGGACGAGGCGTTCCATTTCGTCCCGCCGCGCGGGGTTCGCTCGCGCATGCGTTCGAGTTGGGCCGCAATGTCCCGCAGCGACAGATCCGGATCGGCTATGGCAATGCCCGCGATCAGCGTCATGAGCCGGTCGGCAGAGGAGCGGGGAGGGGATTTCTGAAGCAGCCCCGGATCAGCCATGCGCTGCGAGACCAGTTTCCGAACAGCGCGACGAAGGCGCTCCTCCGTCCAGTTCTGGCCCCATCCATTTAGAACCTGAACGACGTTGGCCCAGGGGTGGCTCGGCCGCAGCTGCTTCACCGTGGGCATCCACCGATCGGCCGAGGCAATGAGCGGCTCAAGATACCGCTTCTCTCGGGCAAGTGTCAGCCGGCGGATGGTTTCCGGGCGGTGTTCGCGAACCCTAGGGTTGCCGAGAACCTTCCCGCGGGCCTTAGCAGCCCGTAGCCCGGCCTTGGTGCGCTCGGAGATCAGCGATCGCTCGAGTTGGGCCACCGCACCGAGGACCTGCAGCGAGAACATGCCCTGAGGCGTCGAGGTATCGATCGGATCCTGAAGTGATTTGAAATGCGCGCCCTTCTTCTCCAGCCCTTCGATGACCTCAAGCAGGTGGCTCACCGATCGTGCCAACCGGTCGAGGCGCACGACCACGAGCACGTCCCCAGCCCGGATTTCCTTGAGCAGCTGAGCGAGAACCGGACGGGCCCGGGACGCCCCGGAACCGTGCTCTTGATGGATTATCCCGCAGCCGGCCGCCTTGAGCTCGATGAACTGAGCGTCCGTCATCTGGTCCTCGGTCGACACGCGGGCGTAGCCGATCAGGCGCCGTTTCGGGGCAGGGGAGGGGGCCATCAGAGTCGCTAATCTCGGTCCAGTTCTCGGACTCACCATAAAGCACGCAACGCCCGGAGCTTATACCGCCGCCAACAGGTTTGAGGTCGACCATGAGGGCCAGCCCGTTCCCGCGAAATCGCGGTCATGGCTCCATAGGTCGGCATCCAAGGTCCAGGCCAGCGCCAGCAGATGAGCGTCAGTGATGCTGCCGTTGCGGGATGCCGGAGCGTTCCTGAGCGCCATTTCGGCCGTCGCCGTGTCTTCGTCGGCCACGTCCTCTCGGGCAATGATGGTCAGCAGATCAAGCAGGCTTTCCAAAACGGAGAGATCGTTGGGCCTGACATGCCCAACCACCTTGTAGGCCTCGTCAAACGCTTCCTCGCTTGTGATCAGGCTCCGCCGCCCTGAGATCAGATCCAGATGTGCGCCGGTCGTTGATCCCAGGACCGCAGCCACGAGGATATTGGCGTCGACCACCAAGGCCGCCGGGACCCCGCGTGGCCGGCTCAAGGGCCGAACTCGCGATCAAGGGCGGCTTGCTCCTCAGGGGAGCGCTGGGACTGCGCCTTCGCCAGCGCCTGACGAAACCGTGCGCGAGCCGCCTCGGAGGCGGGGCGCAGGGGAACGAGCAGCGCGACTGTCCGCCCGTCGCTCTGCACCGGAACAGCTCCGGGCAGCTGCTCGATCGAGGTCGCAGACAGTTTCTGGAGCTCTCTCATGGTAATCGCATATGCCATGTTATGTATGTAAACCCGTAGGGCGCAGTTTTCAAGCAGCTTGGCCACCGCTTGTACAATTGCAGGAGATGCGTGCCAACGATCGTTTGCAACCGTTTCTCAAGTCCTTTTGTTAACCAGCCGGGGAAGGAAGGACTTCCCACAAGCGTGTCGAAATGGCTTAAAACAAGGGCTTCTGCCGCCATTGAGCGCCCGTGATGCTCGTTGAGGCGGCTCCAGACCTGCTCGCCAGCGGCACCGGTCTCGACCTCTGCGGATGGCGCGTTGCAGAGCGCTGGTCTGCCGCATCCTTCATCGTAGCAAATCCTTGTTTTGCTTCTTCCCGTTAAGCTATAGCTTCTTGGATCAATCACTTAGCTTGAGGGGACAAGCGTGGCTTTCGGGGAGCAGGGGAGGGGACTTTGACGACGAGCCGTTCCTGGCGCCCCGCACTTATGATCTGCCCGAACTGCCGTGGGAGACCATCGCCGGACGGCTGGAGGCGATCACGATCAGCATCCTCCGGTTTGACGCCCGCCTGGAGGCCTCCGGTCTGGCCGCTGGTTGGCAGTCCCGTTGCGACATGACCGAGGCGGTGCGCGCCTTGATCCTCGACGGCCATCTCGTCGATGTCGGCGACCTGGTGCTGCACGATGCCGGCATGGACGTGCGCCACCCCACCCACGAACTCACTCGGGCCGCTGCCGCCCTGCGAGCGCGGCGCACCGCCACGGCCAGGAAGGCGCCGTGGCCGCTCTCCATTGACGGCTTGGCCGCCCTGCGCGGTATCGGCGGTGTGGCCGAGGACACGATTGTCCGCTCTAAGGGGGAGCATAAGGATCTGTGGGGCGGTCGGGGATGGAGCGGTTTTCAGAAGATAGCCGTCGCCACACGATGACTGGCTCACCAAGTGAGGGCTGCCCCTGTGCGCCATAGCCGCCCCACAATTCCTCATGCTCCCCCTGCTGCTGCCGCTTTACCCGCAAAGTCGATCGGGACAAACTACCTTCGCGGCCAATGGGGCGACTGGGCAGGGCGAGCCGGATTGTGCTCCGTCGCTCCGGAACTGGGAATACAGGCATGTCCCTGCGAGGCGCAACATGCGGACAGAGCAGAACCAAGCGCAAGGTCATGTGGCTTCGCCGCCAATAGCCAAGTCGCGTGTTCTTCCGGTCCTTAGCACCGCCATTGCTGTCGGGGTCTTCATTCTCGACACAATGACCCCCGCAGAGGTCGCCGTCGCCGTGCTGTACGTGGGTGTTGTGCTGCTCTCGGCCAGGTTTCTTCAAGGGCGCGGCATCGCGCTCGTGGCCCTGGTGTGCGTGGCGCTGACGATACTCAGCTATGTGCTGTCGCAGCACGATGCATTGCCAAACGTCGCCCTTTCAGACTGCCTTCTCAGCCTTGTGGCAATCGGCGTGACGGCTTTCCTCGCCGTGCAAAGCCGATCGCGAGAAATGGTGCTGCGCGAGCAGGCCGGGCTGCTTGATCTCACCCACGACACCATCTTCGTGCGCGACCTGAACGACGTCATCACCTACTGGAATCGCGGCGCCGAGGATCTGTACGGGTGGAACAAAGGGGAAGCTGTCGGCCAGATCTCTCACCAACTGACGCAAACGATCTTCCCCATACCGCTCGCAGAGATCACGGCCGAGTTGCTCCGCGCTGGCCGCTGGGAAGGGGAACTCGTCCACACGAAGAAAGACGGCACGCAGGCAATTGTGGCGAGTCGGTGGTCTCTGCAAAGGGACGCACGGGGCCGTCCTGTCGCGATCTTGGAGACCAATAACGACATCACTGAACGCAAGCGGGCGGGAGAGGCACTGCGGGAGAGCGAGGAGCGCTTTCGCACCCTCGTGCAATTCTCCTTCGACTTGTACTGGGAGACCGACGCGCAGCATCGCTTCATCCGCCAGGAGTTCGCCGAAAGCCTCGCCGACGCGCCGGCGCTGGGCTCCGAGATCGGGAAGACGCGCTGGGAGGTGCCCTATCTGGAGCCTGATGAGGAAGCCTGGCGCAAACACCGGGAGACGCTCGACTCACACCTGCCGTTCCGGGATTTCGAGCTCGCGCGGCCTACGCCCGACGGCGGCAAGCGCTACGTGTCCGTCTCGGGGCTGCCGGTATTTGACCAGACGGGGCGCTTTATCGGCTACCGCGGCGTCGGGCGGCATATCACCG
>NZ_JBVVAK010000198.1:0-12236 GCF_055792825.1 Microvirga sp. GN3 | reverse complement strand
GTCAAGAACACGTTCGCGCAAATCGGGAGAATAGGGCTGGGGCATGGCTCGCCTCCCGGGCCATATCCCAATCAACGCACAGACCACCCGAAGGGATTCAAGCCCAGATCAAAAGCGCTTTAGTGTTCTGACGGATTGTCTCACGGCTCTCCTTGGTCGCGAACGGTGCGAGATAAAAGGCCATGGTGCGTCCCGTTCTTCTCGGCCACGATCGCCGGCTTGGTGCGCGAGCAGTACACATACCCGTTCTCCGCGCTGAGTTCCCGACGCCCGGCTGAACTCGCGTGGAAGGTCTTCACCCGAATTTGCATGAGCGCGCCCTCCCCTCCTTTTGTCACAGGGGAGGCCGCCAGGATGGCGAACTCGTCGCAGCCGTCAGGGCGGCAGAGGCCGCGGATGATGTCGGGACGGTCATAGGTCTGAGCGAAGGCTGGGCTCGCGAGCACGAGGGCAAGGGCAACAAGAGGTCTGAGCATGGTGGCCTGGGGCGGAGGGATGGTTAACGAAGTGTCACCACCGAGGTCGCGCACGAATGTGACGATTTCAGGCCAAGCTGCGTGATGCGTCCCCGTGGACCACCTGCGAGCGGCTTTGTGTAGACCAGACGCCTGTGCCATGGATACCGGCTCGATCCATCCTGCGTCTCCCCTCCGCTAAAGATAGGCCCTGACCGCTCGTCTGAGACGATCCTGAAGAGGCCTCGGATCAGTCCAGGCAATACATCCGATGAAAGATCCGAGGCTCCAGTGCGGACACAGCGAGCAGACACGGCTCTTTGGTAAGAGACAGGTCGGGCGATAGAGCAAGGCCCGGATTTCTCCAGGGCCACGCGCCACACGTGTCTGGGTTAGAAGTCCATGCCTCCCATGCCGCCGGGCATCGCCGGAGCGGCTTCCTTCTTCGGCAGCTCGGCCACCATGGCCTCGGTGGTGACGAGCAGGCCAGCGACCGAGGAGGCGTCCTGCAGGGCCGTGCGAACGACCTTTGCCGGATCGACGATGCCGGCCTGGACCAGATCGACGAATTCCTCGGTCTGGGCATCGAAGCCGAAGGTCTCGGACTGTGCGTTGTCGGTGATCCTGCCGACCACGATGGAGCCTTCGACGCCGGCGTTCTCGGCGATCTGACGGATCGGAGCCTCGAGAGCGCGCAGCACGATGTTGATGCCGGCCTGGATATCCGGGTTGTCGCTCTTCAACTTCGCCACCGCCGCCTTGGCGCGCAGCAGAGCCGTGCCGCCGCCGGGGACGATGCCCTCTTCCACCGCAGCCTTCGTGGCGTGCAGCGCGTCGTCGACGCGGTCCTTCTTCTCCCTCACCTCGATCTCGGTGCTCCCGCCGACATGAATCACCGCGACGCCGCCTGCGAGCTTGGCCAGACGCTCCTGGAGCTTCTCACGGTCGTAGTCCGAGGTGGTCTCCTCGATCTGCGCCTTGATCTGCTGAATGCGCGCCTCAATGTCTGGCCGAGAACCAGCTCCGCTGACAATGGTAGTGTTTTCCTTCTCCACCCGCACGGTCTTGGCCCGCCCGAGCATGTCCAGCGTGACATTCTCGAGCTTGATGCCGAGGTCTTCGGAGATCGTCTGGCCGGCGGTGAGGACGGCGATGTCCTCGAGCATGGCCTTGCGGCGGTCGCCGAAGCCCGGAGCCTTCACGGCCGCGATCTTGAGGCCACCCCGCAGCTTGTTCACCACAAGCGTCGCGAGCGCTTCACCCTCGATATCTTCCGCAATGATCAACAGCGGTTTGCCGGTCTGAACGACAGCCTCGAGGATCGGCAGCAGAGCTTGGAGTGACGAGAGCTTCTTCTCGTGGATGAGGATGTAGGGATCCTCGAGCTCGGCCACCATCTTCTCGGCGTTGGTGATGAAGTACGGTGAGAGATAGCCGCGGTCGAACTGCATGCCCTCGACCACATCCAGTTCCGTGGCCGCGGTCTTGGCTTCCTCGACGGTGATGACACCCTCGTTGCCGACCTTCTGCATGGCTTCCGCCAGCATGCGCCCCACCTCGGCATCGCCGTTGGCCGAGATGGTGCCGATCTGGGCGATCTCTTCGGACGAGCCAACCTTCTTGGCGCGGGCCTGGATGTCCTTCACGGCCTCGGCGGTGGCGAGATCGATACCGCGCTTGAGGTCCATCGGGTTCATGCCGGCAGCCACAGCCTTGGCGCCCTCACGGACGATGGCCTGAGCCAGAACCGTCGCGGTGGTGGTGCCGTCACCGGCCACCGTGCTGGTCTTGCTCGCCACTTCGCGCACCATCTGGGCGCCCATGTTCTCGAACTTGTCGGCGAGCTCGATTTCCTTGGCGACGGTGACGCCGTCCTTCGTGATGCGCGGAGCGCCGAAGGACTTCTCGATCACCACGTTGCGGCCCTTCGGGCCCAGGGTGACCTTCACGGCATCGGCGAGGATGTCGACGCCACGCAGCATCTTGTCACGCGCATTGGCAGCAAACTTCACCTCTTTGGCAGCCATAGTTATTCCTCCTGTTCTGACGGTTCTTGGTTCCGATTGCAGTGCTCAAGCGGCCTTCTGAGAGGCAGCGGCTCCCTCGATGACGCCCATGATGTCGGATTCCTTCATGATCAGGAGATCCTGGCCATCGATACGCACCTCGGTGCCGGACCACTTGCCGAAGAGCACGCGGTCGCCGGCCTTCACGTCGAGGGCGACGACCTTGCCGCTCTCGTCACGGGCGCCGGGGCCGACGGCGACGACTTCGCCCTCTTGCGGCTTTTCCTTGGCGGTGTCCGGGATGATGATGCCGCCGGCCGTCTTCTCTTCGGCTTCGATGCGACGGACGACAACACGGTCGTGTAAGGGACGAAAGGTCATGGGGAGCCTCCTCATTCTATCGGTGAAATGGGGGCACTCGCCTGCGCCGGGCAGCAGCATTAGCACTCGACGCATGAGAGTGCTAAAAGGAGATAATCATGGGGTAGGGAGGGCTGCAAGCCCATCCTTTTGGATAAGCGGGACTCCCGGAGAACCGGATTCTCAGAAGGGACGTTGAACCATCAGAGGCGGCTTGGCCGTTCAGAGAGGAGGTCCAGTCGTGTTGAGTTTCAGGACCGTCGAAGAAGTCTGTGAGAGCAAAAGCATCACCCTTGTCCTTCATCCCGCCATCCGGCGGGCGATGAAGGGCTACGAAGAAAGCTTCTATATCGGACTGCGCTGTTTTCTGAAGGGTGACGCTGACGGGATCTTTTTCCTGCCTCTCCACGACGGCGGCTATGTTCGTCTTGTATTCTCCCAGCGTTGTTCCGCAGGAGGGCACCCGATCCTGAGGATCGACACCGTGACCCCAGAGGGGTTGCACCGGATCAAGGCAGCGATCAATTCCGGGAACTAAGTTTATCCCTGAACCAGTCTCCCCCGAGGGTTCAAATGCCGGGAAGTGACATAGTTGCTTTGGTTCTCCCGCACTTTACGTGCTGTCCGGACCGACACACGCCCGGTAATCTCTTGAGAGATTTTGCAAATGTCGGGATCGTTGCTGGCGACGTGCACGAGCTACGGCGAGAGCGGCCTGCAGCCTGAAATACCAAACACATTCAATACTCTGCGCTACAAGCGACCGCGCAAACAGCACGCAAAGTGCGGGAGAACCGTTGCTTTGCAGGCTACCGGACATTTCAACCTGGCGGCCACCCGAATTTCGTTGACCATTTTTATGGAACCTGAATTCCCGATGTCCTTCAACATGAGGCTTTTTGAACTCGACTTCTCACAAGAAGTCTGCCGTGTCATGTCGTGCAGAGACCGATGCGGTCGCGAGAGAGTTTTCGAGACCGCAAGCCCCCGGGAAGCGCTTGGGCTCCCCGGGGGCACGGTGTGGAGATGAGATGACGCTGGCAGGCTGCACCGACTGCTAGAGGCTGAGCCGATGCTCGTTTGCGTGTGCCAGTTCGGTCTGCTGCCAGCCTCAGTCCTCGTCTGCTCCACCCGTTCCGATGAAAATCTCCCGCTTGCCCGCATGATTGGCGGGTCCGACGATACCCTCCTTCTCCATTCGCTCCATCAGTGAAGCCGCCCGGTTGTAGCCGATCTGCAGCCGCCGCTGGATGTACGACGTTGAGGCCTTCTTGTGCCGCAGCACGATCGAGACAGCCTGATCGAACAGCTCGCCCGATCCAAGCTCCATCTCGCTCTCGTCGACGACTGGGGTGTCCTCCGGCTCCATCTCCTCGTCCTCGGCTGTGACCGCCTCCACGTAGACGGGTTTGGCCTGTCGCTTGAGGTGAGCAACGACCCGTTCGACTTCCACGTCTGCAACAAAGGGACCATGTACGCGAGCGATCCGGCCACCCCCTTGCATATGGAGCATGTCGCCCTGGCCCAAGAGCTGCTCGGCGCCCATCTCGCCCAGAATGGTGCGGCTGTCGATCTTCGACGTCACCTGGAACGAGATCCTTGTCGGGAAGTTCGCCTTGATCGTGCCGGTGATCACGTCGACCGACGGCCGCTGCGTCGCCAGGATGACGTGGATGCCGGCGGCTCTGGCCATCTGGGCCAGGCGCTGGATCGCGCCCTCGATCTCCTTGCCGGCCACCATCATCAGGTCGGCCATCTCGTCGACGATCACCACGATGTAGGGCAAGGACGTCAGGTCCATGACCTCTTCGGTGTATGACAGCTCTCCCGTGGCTTTGTCGAAGCCTGTCTGGACCGTTCGCGTAATGACTTCACCCTTCGTCTTGGCCTCCGACACGCGGGCGTTGAAGCCATCGATGTTGCGCACGCCGAGCTTCGCCATCTTCTTGTAGCGGTCCTCCATCTCGCGCACCGCCCACCTCAGAGCAATGATCGCCTTCTTCGGGTCGGTGACGACAGGGGTCAGCAGGTGCGGGATGCCGTCATAGACCGACAGCTCGAGCATCTTTGGATCGACCATGATCAGGCGGCATTCTTCCGGCGTAAACCGATACAGCAACGACAGGATCATGGTGTTGATCGCCACCGACTTGCCCGAGCCGGTGGTGCCGGCGACCAGCAGGTGCGGCATGCGGGCCAGATCGGCGATCACCGCTTCGCCGCCGATCGTTTTGCCAAGGCAGAGAGGCAGCTTGTGCTTCGAGACCTCAAAATCCTCCGAGGCGAGGAGCTCGCGCAGGTACACGGTCTCGCGGGTCTCGTTCGGCAGCTCAATGCCGATCGCATTGCGGCCCGGGATCACCGCCACACGGGCCGAGACCGCGCTCATCGAGCGCGCGATGTCCTCAGACAACGCGATCACGCGAGCTGACTTAATGCCCGGAGCGGGCTCGAACTCGTACAAAGTGACCACTGGGCCGGGATGGACGTGGATCACCTCGCCCTTCACGCCGAAGTCACGGATAACCTTCTCGAGCCGGCCCGCTGTTTCCTCCAAAATGTCCTCCGTCAGCTCTGGTCCCTCGCGGTCGGGGGGCTCGGCCAGGAACCCGATGTCCGGCTTCTGGTAGGACCAGTCCTCGACGGCTGCCGGGGGCGAGATCGGGTGCCCCCAGGTCGATGGAGCAACTTTGGGCAGATCGACGATCGGGCCCGCCTCCTGAAGCGGTTCGGTGCGAGGAGCTGCTGCAAGATCCTGGCCTGCTGCGGCATCAGGCACGGGCACCTGCTCACCCCGCTCCTGAATCGGCACGGCTGCCTCATCAGGTACAGGATCAACCAACGGTTCGGTCCAGAGCCGCAGTGCCACCTCCCCCATCGGCGGCTTCTTATCGGTGGTTGGCACCAGATCATCGAACAGAGCGAGGTAGCTGAGATCGGTCTCCGCCTCGGTCGACCCCGACACGCTGGTCGCCGTCGCGGCCAGAGGCGCCGCCTCCGCGGTGAATTCGGTCCTGGTGATGCTCTCCGGAATCGGCTCGGATGGCCGTGAGGCTTCGACGGCGGGGGCATTCTCCGGCTCGATCGCCCCACTTGGATCGCTCTCACCTCTATATGCTGCATCGCTCGCCCCGCCGCCGTCAGGCAACACCGGCCCATCAGCATGGCTGGTCGGCAGAGCGTCCAAAGCCCCCACCGGGCGGATACCAGCCAATCCGTAGGAGGGGCCCTGCCACGAGAAGGACATAGCTGCAGACACCACGCTGAAGGACGCGGTGGTCGGCTGTATCGGGAGCTCCGGGCTTTGCCCCTGGTGGCGCACTCCCTCCGGGGCTGGAGCTTGCGCTGTGAATGGCAGGCGTGTCGCCGTCTCGATCATCCGGCGTGGAGCGCCAGCCGCCTCTCCGCCGCCCTCAACAGCCAGGGCAGCTTCCTTGTCTGCAAGGAGGGTCAGCCGTTCTGAGACCGAATCCTCGCTCGCCAAGGCCGACCGCAAGTCCGCGATCTGGCTTCGGATCGTTGGCTCACGAGCCTCGGTGGCCTCCTCGCCGATGATGGAGCGGACGGGTTTGCCACCAGCCGCGTCGACGGCAGGGCCGGGCTCCTCAGGTCCGGTCGCCACGGGCTCTGGATGGCCGTTGCGGGCCCGAATGACCCGATCGGGCGTGCGCGTGGCTGTCACCCCCTCGGCAAGAACGAAAGCCTGTCTCCACGGCGGCTCGTCGCTGTTCTGGGCTGGATCGCTTGCGGCGCTCCTTCGAGCCTGCCGTAACCGCACGACGTTGGTGATCTCATGGGCCTTTTCCTCTCCGGGAAGGGGTGGCGGGGCGAAGGGCGGCTTACGGGTCGAATGCATGATCTCTGACGCAACTGAGAGGTGGCCGGACGTGGTGATTCCGGCGTTGGCGTGACTCTGCGAGCAAACCGTAAACAGAGGGTTAGATTGGGGACCTGATCGCCTTGCGATCTGCCCCCGCCCGGCTTGCGCGCTGCACGACGAAATCTGCAGCACTCACGCCCCAAATGTTGAGGTCGCTCGAGAGCCGATTGTTCGAGGTAGGAATCCTTCGGTTCCAGCAACCTCTGTATCGGTTCTCTGGGGTGTCTGCGTCTCCAGGTTTGAGGCTGGCTGACTTGATCGCGCCAGCTGACCGGATAAACTGCGTTTCATGGGAGGGGCCACACTGCTCGGCGCGAACGCACCAAGAGGATTGGGTCTGGGCTCTCATGATGTTGCACAACAGAGGGAAGACCTGCGTGGCGACCGGGACAGTCAAATGGTTCAACGAGCAGAAGGGTTACGGCTTCATCCAGCCGGATTCCGGTGGCAAGGACGTTTTCGTGCACATCAGCGCCGTTGAGCGCTCTGGTCTGCGTGGTTTGGCGGAAGGTCAGAAGATCTCATACGAGGTTCAGGCGGATCGCCGCACCGGCAAAGAATCTGCGGTGGATCTGAAGACGGCCTGATCGGGCCGCTGTGGAGGGACGGCCGCCTGCCCCAACACGACGCGGGTCTCCTGATCTCTTGGACCGATGTCCTCGAGATTCGTGACGAGGATGTCAGAGGATCCAAGCACGACGGGTCCAGCCTGGATGTCGCGCTGATCGATATCGATTGGTTCAAATCCATCCATGACCGCCATGGCCACGAAGGTGGCGATCTCGTGCTTCAACACTTTTCATCGGTGTGCCGCGAGCGGCTGAGCTCCAAGATCTCTGTTGGCAGAACTGGCGGCGAAGAGTTTTTGGTCCTGCTGCCTTTTGTCAGCCTTGGCGGCGGTGCAAACCATGGATCAGCTCAGGGCAGACTTTCCGCCGGCCAGAATCGGAGAGTGTGTCGCTGAGCTCGCCTCCACCTTCAGTGCCGGGCTAACTGAGGCCTGGCCCAGGACGACAGGAACGCCATTCTGCAGCGCGCGGATCGGGCCTTGTATGCCGCGAAAGCAGACGGCCGCAACTGCACCAGAGCCAGCCAGAACCAGATAGATGGAACAGCTTCCATGCTCTTGAACCGGCAGCTCGAACCATCATGCCCCGGACGCTGGTGAGCTTACCAAGCCGCCGGATGGAGCCGTCGTTTCCAGCGCTCGTTGCGCGGGAGTTGAACAGCGGCGGCCTGACGCTTGGTGAGCCTGCGACAGCAGGCCTTCTGCGATGTCACAACGCCCGTCGCGGAGGCCATCAGATCTCCTTCAACCGGCATCGGCGCTGCCACCGGTTGTGATGTCCCGACCGGGTCGACGAACGCGGAAGCCTTCTGCCGTCGTGTCCGCGCTTTCGTCTCACTCCTGTGCACGTCCTGAAGCGGAACTGCATGGACGGGGGTTGTGCTTTCCTCCTCGGCAGGAGCAATGTCCGTCTGCGATCCGGCTTCCGGGGTCGGTGGCAGGTCTGGAGCTTCCTCCCTCCCTGTCCCGGTGGGATCGGCATCCCGAGCGAATGCGATTTGCCCCCGGTCGGCCTTCGATCTCAATGCCTGTTTACGACGCGCGGGCAACGCGGCCTCGGAACTGGTTGGGACAGCGGCAAGGATGCTCGGCAGAATGCGAGGGGCCGCTCCTGGTTCGGCGACGGTTTGAGATTCTGCCTTCTGGATGAAAGGTGAGGTCTCATCCGGCAGCGTTGCGAACAGCCGCCTTGGCGGAAGATGCTGACGCTGGGCTTGAGTGCGGGATCTCTTGATCTCGACAGAAAAAGTCTTCTGATGACGCTTCATCTGAATGATTGGCTATGGGTTCGAAATGACGTTGAGGGGTGCCGGGCCGAATGGCAGTGAAGCATCGCCTTGCGGCGTGGACCTGCCCCCGCTGCAACCTCCGAACATATCCGGCATATTGTATGACATCTTGCCGGTCCCGACAAAGGGAAGCGCCCCGTGCATGGCTGAGGCGCTTCCCTTCCAGGGAGGACTGCCCCAGCCGTTCCTTCACGGACGCGACCAGAGTGCCTGCTGACCGGCGCTTTGGCTGTATCGGAGAATGGGCACAGGGGCTGAAACATGCGGCCTCAAAGCCCGGCCAGCAGGAGGCTCAGGCCGAGCAAGGCGGCAAAGGAGACGACAAACCGGACGGCTGCTTGCGTGAACGTTGGCGTGGCAACAGGAGAAAAGTCAGGCGCGGCGACTTCTGTCGGCGGCATGATGAACACCTTCGATGAATGCAGCTGGTTCTGGCAAAGGGGCAGAGGTAACGGCAATCAATCTCGCCGCTCGGCCCGCGGTATGTGACCAATTCCGGCACTGATGTCTGTAGCCGGAGGAACACACAGCCGGCCCAATGTGGCTGATCCGTCGGCCGCCGAAAGCAGCATTGCCAAGGGTTCAGGATGGCCTACATCCAAAGTGTGCTCACTCCCATGGCACACCAGCGCCCCGGTCGCGATTTCGGACAGCGTCTCGGCTGAGGCGCCTCTCTCTTACGCACCCTGAGACGCGGTGCCTCGGTTGTTGGTCGTCACGTTTGGATGGCCGAGCCAGGCGCACAGCTCCTCCAGCGATGGGAAGTTGTGCTCGATGTCCAGGAAGGGCCAGGGCCTCTTGCTCCGGGGCAGATCGTCCAGCAACTCGGCAGTCCACGTGTAGGGCTGCCGCAAGCCGCTCCTGACAACGCTGGCCACGATGGTGTCGTGCAGGTAGAGGTCATAGGCGCCGGGCGCCAGCTGGATCAGGCGGTAGGTCATTTTGGTGTCTTGGCAGAGGCAGGTTGTCGATCAATCCACTCACAGGCCTTGGCAAGAGCAGCCTCGCGATCCGGAGCCATGATCAGGGTCGGGCGCTGCTTGGGCAGGGCCACAAACGCCATCCACTCCAGGCCACTGGCGCTCAGGCGGATGTGATAACCCTCGTGTTCCACCAGATCGGCGTCTTGAGGGTGATGTGGATCGGTCATCATCATGGGCAAGTTCTGTTTTATGCGAGGGACGCGCAGGCTCGTCGTCTCACTTTCCCGATGGGCTGGATCAATGTTGGTGGGCCTGGAGGGACTTGAACCCCCAACCAGACCGGTAGGAGCGGCCGGCTCTAACCCTTGAGCGACAGGCCCTGATCCGAACAACCAAACCGGACCCTTAGCATTTCGGCTATACCAAGAAGGAAATATCGGGCAAGAGAGTATTCGTCCTCAGACGGATGCGGCCTGCCGCACTCCCGGTTCTGGCGCCGGGAGTGCATGCGATTCGGAGCCTTCAGGCGCTGGGCCGAGCAGCCCCAGGCGACCTGATCGTCTGGGTGGCCTCTTGCGCAATCTGGGCCGAGATCTGCGCGAGCCGCTGGCTGTTTCCGAGCATCTGCTCAACATTCTGGCGCACGAGAGAACTCTGGAGGCTCACGAAGTCCGGGATGGAGCGGCAGGCCAGAAGATCATTCATGCCATCCAGGGTCTTCAGCAGGCGCTCCTGCCTGAGACCGAACCATTCCAGCGCAACCGTGCCGGTGCCACGAGCCAGGATCCTGTTGAAGCGGGCAATGGCCTGCAGGTTCTGCAATGCATGATCCAGCAGGTTTGAGGCCGCGTGACCGTGACGAGCCGAGATCGCGGTGGCATGGTCGACGATCTCCGAGGCGGCCTGCAGGCTGTCCTGAGCCGTCGCTTCGATCTCCTGCTCGACGTCCTGGACGGCCTCGGCGGCAGCCTCGACCGCCGCGAGCAGGTTGCCATTGGTGCGCTGGGCCCGTTTGGCCCTCGGGCGCCGCGCCGGCGTCTGGTCGTTGGCAATCCGAGCGGCCTCGGCGATGCCCTCCTCGACCTTCTCGACCACAGCTTCAACCTCATCTTCGTTGAGGACCTTCAGCACCACGGGCAACAGCTCGTTCTTGTCGTTGCGGATATGTTGCTGAAATACCCCTCGTAGCTCTTCGACCTTCGCCAGGAATGTATCGCTGTCCTTCGGCGCCGTCCCGAGTTCGGCCAAAAGCGACTGGGTCTGCCGGTTGTCGTCGCGCGCGCCACGGACGAGTTCGGCGGTCTCGGAGTGGTCCTCCAACACCGGAAAGAGGTGCTGCTCCTGCAGATTGGCCAGAAGATCCAGCTCATGTGCCAGGCTCGCGAGCAGCTGTTCGCGGGTCTCGGCAGCATCATTGGCGGTGCCCAGTAACTGGGCGAAGAGTTCGTTGGCTTTATCAGGCGGAGTTTGGCCGATGGTTCGGTTGATCATCATTCCTCGCAGACAGGGCGGAGGATCCGGCATCATCGACCGTACAGAGCCTGCAGCGGTCACGATACCTGAATCGCTCGGTGGGGTGAAAGAACGCCAAAGACACGTACGCTGAACTGAGCAGGCAAGCTTCTTGGTTGCTGGAGCGCAACAAAGGCACAGCTGCGACCAACAAGCGCGACCATTCATACGGCAGTGCAACATGAAGGGGCAAGCAATCGGATCAGTTTGCTTGAGAGATGCGGCAATACAGCCCGACTTGGCTCATTGTGCGATGCACAATACAACTTGACATTCATTGTGCATTGCACAATAAGAAGGCAGCCGAAGTTTTCAGCGGCTGCATCTTACACCGGGCACAGCGCCCGTTTTGGAGAACCACCATGAACCAGCCGTTTGAGACCGTTCAGAAGCTCGGCAAAGATAGCTTTGACGCGACCGTGAAGGCTATCGAGGTTGCCACCACCGGCACGCAGGCGATCGCTGTTGAGACTGCCGACTATGCCAAGAAGTCGTTTGAGCAGACCGCCTCCACGTTCGAAAAGCTCGTTGGCGTCAAGTCGCTCGACAAGGTGATCGAGATCCAGACCGAGTACGCGAAGAGCGCCTACGAAGGCTTCATCGCTCAGTCGACGAAGACCCGCGATTTCTATGCCAAGCTGGCTCAGGACAGCCTTGCGCCGTTTGGCGCCCTCTACTCTGCCGCGCAGTCGACCTTCGCCGCCGCGAAGCCCACGACCCGCGCGAAGTAACGACAGAGTTCGACAGCCTCCTCTGAACGCCCGGCCATGAGGTTGGGCGTTCTGCTTTGTGGCAGGCCTTTGCCCTCGCCCGAGTGATCTGCCCATGAGGACCTGTCACCAGACAATCCGGCTCGTGCGGCTCAGGCCATGTACTGTCCGCCATTGACGGACAGGGTCGAGCCGGTGACGAAGCCGGCCTCGTCGGAGGCCAGGAACAGCACGCTGCGGGCGATCTCCTCCGCCTCGCCGAGGCGGCCGACGGGAATGAGCGGCAGGATCTTCGACTTGAGCACCTCTTCGGGCACCGCCTTCACCATCTCGGTGGCGATATAGCCCGGCGCGATCACGTTGACGGTGACGCCCTTGTTGGCATTCTCCTGCGCCAGCGCCTTGGCGAAGCCGATCACGCCGGCCTTGGCGGCGGAGTAGTTCGCCTGTCCCATCTGGCCCTTCTGGCCGTTGATGGACGAGATAATGATGATGCGCCCGAAGCCGCGCTCGCGCATGCCCTCGATCACCGG